>CAMFQI010000239.1 GCA_945980015.1 uncultured Eubacterium sp.
GTCTTGTGCAAAGACAATGCTCAACCTTCAAATCATATGCGCCGACAACGTAAAAACGGTATTTCATAATCAAATCATACGATTCGTGAACAGAGCCTGCCGTTGAGTTTTCAACAGGAATAATACCGTACTTCGCCTTGTTCTGATTTACCGCCTCAAAGACGTCCTCAAATCTCTTGTGAAAATCAACGGGAGAGTCGGGAAACAGAGCGTTTGCCGCCTTTGCACTATAGGCACCCTCAACGCCCTGGCATGCAACAGGAGCACCGTTTGCCGTAAGACTTGAGCAGGCTCCGGCGTGTTCAATAGCTTTTCTTAAAGCGTCACCGCCTCCGATAATCTTATGCTGCAAAGCTCTTGAAGCGTCCATAATTGCCGAAAAAATCGTTTTCATAGCTTCGCCCTGCTCACCGCAGTTTTTTGCTACAAGCTCCAAAACCTCCTGCTCTCTTTGTTCATTAAGAACAGGTATTCCTCTTTGCACCTTATATTCCGCAACCTGTCGGGAAATATCCATTCTCTTCAAAAGAAGCGGTACTAATTCATCATCAATTTTATCAATCTCGTTTCTAAGTTCCAATAAATCCATTAATTGCTTTTCCTCTTACATCATTAAATCAAGCAAGCCAAGTGCAACGGCACTCTCAATAACAGGCACTGCCCTGGGCACAATACAAGGGTCGTGTCTGCCGTGAATTTCAAGCTCGGTATTTTCCATTGTCTGCAAATTCACGCTTTTTTGCTTTTTTGCAATAGACGGCGTCGGCTTTATTACAGCGCTCACAACAAGCGGCGCACCGTTTGTCATACCACCCAAAACGCCGCCGTTGTTGTTTGAAAGCGTTTTAACCTCGCCGTTTTTAACCTC
Source organism: uncultured Eubacterium sp. (assembly GCA_945980015.1). GTDB lineage: Bacteria > Bacillota > Clostridia > Oscillospirales > Acutalibacteraceae > Eubacterium_R. Next base: position 869 of record CAMFQI010000239.1, read on the forward strand.
ATATTCGTCGTTCACCGTTGAAGCGTTTTTATCTGCAAAATCAAAGCCGAGTCCAAACTGAACGCCTTTTACGGCAGGAACGCCAAAAAGAATTGAAGCAAGCCTGCCTTCAACCGTGTCAAACATATTACCGCCGACGCCGACAGGCAGACCGACCGCAAAGCATTCTACGATTCCTCCGACACTGTCAAGGCTCATTCTCGCCTTTTCTACCTCGTTTCTCATAGTCTCCTCACGGCTTTGGTCAACAAGTGAAAAGCTCTTTGAAGCAAGCGACAAAACAAGCTCCTTGGTAATATCGTTATAATTAACCAAGCCGTCACAGGCCGTACCTATCTGCTTGATATGTGCGCCGATAAAAACGCCATTTTCCTTAAGCACCTGCTTTGCAACTGCACCCGCAAAAACAATCGGTGCGGTAAGTCTTCCGCTGAAGTGACCGCCGCCTCTGATATCGTTAAAGCCGTTATACTTCACATAAGCCGGATAGTCACTATGGGACGGACGAGGCACAGTCATCAAATTTGAATAATCGCCGCTTTTTGTATTCGTGTTTTCAATAACGCAGGTAAGCGGCGCACCTGTTGTTACGCCGTCAAGAACACCCGAAATAATTTTGGGAATATCTTTTTCAAGACGTGGAGTTGACGTCAAATCCTTACCCGGAGCACGACGTAACATATCCTTGTAAATCTCGTCAAAATCGAGCTTTACACCGGCAGGAAGACCGTCAATTACACAGCCTATTGCCTCGCCGTGGCTTTCGCCGAATACGGATAATTTTATTTTTTCACCTATCGCAGAGGACATTTGCATTACCTCCTATACTGTTAAAATCATCAAAGAAATCGGGATACGACTTGTCAATGCTTTGAGCGTCGTCAATAATCGTCACGCCGTCAAGACCGCTTGCACAAACCGACATCGACATAACGATTCTATGGTCATTAAAGCTCTTTAGCCGAGCGCTGTGAAGCGTCCTTGAACGAATAATCATTCCGTCCTCGGTTTGAGTAACATCGGCTCCCAATTGCTTAAGATTGAAGCAAACGCTTTCAATTCTGTCAGACTCCTTAAAGCGAAGCCGTGACGCACCTTTTATTACGGTTTCACCGCTCGCAAAAGCACCCGCAACCGCCAAAGCAGGCACCATATCGGGAATATCTGTTGCGTCGATTTCGCACCCTTTAAGGCTTGATTTTTTTACGCTTACCGTGTTTTCGCCAACCTTGACATCTGCACCGAAGCGTCTCAAAACATCGACAACGGCCTTGTCGCCCTGAGTTGAATTAATATCAAGTCCCTTTAGCGTTACGTCGCCGAAAAGTGCGCCGCCGACAAGGAAAAATGCCGCCTGCGACCAGTCGCCCTCAACAACATAATCACGCTTTTTATACTGCTGATTTCCCTTGACAAAATATCCGCTTTCGGTCTGTCGAACACTCACGCCGTAATGAGCCATAACCTTTATTGTCATATCAACATACGGCTTTGATTCAAGCTTGGTTGTCAGCACAATTTCGCTGTCGCCGTCAAGAAGCGGCAAAGCAAGAAGCAAGCCTGTAATATACTGCGACGATACGTCGCCCGCCAGCTCAAATTTGCCCGAGGTAAGTCTTCCGCTTATTATAAGCGGCAAGCCGCCGTTGCTGATACACTCAACATTATGCTCAGGCAAAAGCCTTAAATAGTCGCCTATAGGACGTTCGGGAAGCTTCCCCTCTCCTACAAATGTAACGCTTTTTCCGAGAGCCGCCGCAACGGGAATAATAAACCGGAGCGTTGAGCCGCTTTCTATACAATTTATTTCGCTTTCATTTTCAATCAAAGCCTTAATTGCGCAAGTTGTAGCCGTCATATCCTTGCTTTTGATGATAGGAGATACGTTTCCGCCACCTGCCAAAAACGAGCAAATCAAGGCTCTGTGTGCGGCAGATTTCGACGGCGGCATTACAACGGTACCGTTTAGCTCTGATTTTCTTATTTCTACCCTACTCAATTTATTCCAAACCGAAGAAGCTCGGTATATCCTCATACTTTATTTTTTGGCTGAACGCATTGCCGATACTGTGCAAAAGAGTGAAATTAATTGCGTTTGCAGTGCGCTTTTTGTCAGCGTTCATAGACGAAATAATGTCCTTTGCCGAATGACTGTCTCTTATACACATCTCCGAGCCCACGAGACGTAGAGGACTCTCGGT
>CAMFQI010000240.1 GCA_945980015.1 uncultured Eubacterium sp.
GAAATCTTCGTACTGTATCGAAGACTGAAAAGATTTTGTTCCCGATTATGGTAACCGTTATCGTTTCGCTTTTGCTACCCGACGCAGGCGTTTTGGTTGGTATGCTTATGCTCGGTAACCTGCTTAAAGAAAGCGGAAGAACGGAAAGAATTGCAAAGGCGGCTCAAAATGAGCTTATGAATATCGTAACGATTTTGCTCGGACTTTCCGTCGGCGCAACAACCTCGGCACAGTCGTTCTTTAATTGGAACACAATAAAAATTGTAGCTCTCGGACTTTTGGCATTTGGCTTTGGTACGGCAGGCGGAATACTGTTCGGTAAGCTTTTGTATGTTCTTACAAAGGGCAAGATTAATCCGCTTATCGGCTCGGCAGGCGTGTCGGCAGTACCTATGGCGGCAAGAGTATCTCAAAAGGTCGGACAGAAGGAAAATCCGTCGAACTTCCTTTTGATGCACGCTATGGGACCGAATGTATCGGGAGTTATAGGCTCGGCAGTTGCGGCAGGTATTCTTCTTACTCTGCTTGGATAAGATAAAATATCATTCGATAATTATAAATGCACTTAGGAGTATACCTGAGTGCATTTCTTGACTTAAAAATTTGTGAGGAAAAATATATGAATAAGGATGCAGTAAAGCCTAATAGGGAGCAACAGCAGGTTATTGACGCAGTTGACGGGCCTGTGCTTGTTGTTGCAGGCGCAGGAACGGGAAAAACGGCTACTGTTGTAAAGAGAATTGAACATATTATCAGCGACGGCTATGCAATGCCGTGGCAGGTGCTTGCCATTACCTTTACAAACAAGGCGGCTGGCGAGCTTAAGGAAAGACTTGAAAATGCAATAGGCATTGAGGCAAATGAAATTTGGGCGCAAACCTTTCACAGTATGTGCGCCCGTATGCTTCGCCGCTATGCCGACAGGCTCGGCTATTCACAGCACTTTACGATTTATGACACCGACGACCAAAAGCGAGTTATGAAAAGGGTACAAAAGAGCCTCGGCATTGAGGACAAGTATCTTAATCATAAGTCGATTTTGAGTGAGATAAGCAGGGCAAAGGACTCGCTTATTGATTACAGGGCTTACAAGACTGAAAATTCGGGCGACTTCAGAAAATCGAAAATTGCCGAGTGCTACCGTGAATATCAGGCGGAGCTTTTGAGAAGCGACGCAATGGATTTTGATGATATGATTTTTAACACCGTCAGACTTCTTAAGGAGAATGACGACGTTTTGGAAAAGTATCAGCATCAGTTTAAGTACATAATTGTTGACGAGTATCAGGATACATCTTATGCGCAGTATGTACTGACATATCTTCTTGCAGGAGAGTATCACAATATCTGCGTTGTCGGTGATGACGACCAGAGTATTTATCGTTTTCGAGGTGCAACTATTGAGAATATTATGCGCTTTAAGGAACGCTATGAGGACGAGGGCTTGAGGGTAATTCAGCTCGAGCTTGCCGAAAACTACCGTTCAAAGCAAAATATTCTTGACGCCGCAAATTCGGTTATATCCAATAATCAGTCACGCCTTGCCGACAAAAGACTTCGTTCATATTCGGGTGAAAACGGCGACAGGGTTGTTGTTTACACCGCATCAAACGAGATGGACGAGGCGCAGTTCATAGTTGACGAAATAAACGAAAATGTAAAAAACGGCAGAGCCTATAAGGATCACGCTGTGCTTTACAGAATGAATGCACAGAGCCGTAATATAGAAATTATGCTTGCAAAGTCGGGCGTATCGTATAAGATTATCGGCGGCAACCGTTTCTTCGACCGTAAGGAAATAAAGGATATTGTTTCTTATTTTGCAGTTATTAACAATCCATCCGACAGCGTAAGGCTTCAAAGAATTATTAATACTCCCAAGCGTGGAATAGGCGATACTATGTTTGCGAATATTCTTGAAATCGCAGGTGCAAATAAGATGTCGGCATTTGAGGTTTGCGAGCAGGCGGACGAGTTTGCAAAAACGCAGAGAAGCGCAGGTAAGCTCAAAGCGTTTTGCGAGATGATAAACGGTTTTCGTATGTGTCTTGACGAGGGTATGAGCGTAAACGATTTGCTTCAGGAAATTCTTGAAAAGACCGCTTATTTTGAGTATCTTGAAGAGGATGATCCGCTTAAAGCAGAGGACAGAAAAGCGAATGTTCAGGAGCTTTCCTCAATGTTTGTGAAATACGAGGAGGAGGACGAGGACTTCACCTTACAAAAATTTCTTGAAGACGTTGCGCTTGTGTCCGATATTGACAGCTACAATGAGGACGACGATTGCGTAGTTCTTATGACGCTTCACTCGGCAAAGGGACTTGAATTTCCCGTTGTTTTTATTCCCGGTATGGAGGAGGGGATTTTCCCCGGCTCGCAAAGTCTTTACAGCGAGGAGGATATGGAGGAGGAACGCCGCCTTGCCTATGTCGGAATTACAAGGGCAAAGGAAAAGCTTTATCTTATTAACGCACGTCAGCGTATGCTTTACGGTACAACTAGCAGAAATATGCAAAGCCGCTTCGTAGGTGAAATTCCGAGCTATGTCATAGAGGACAAAACAGTCAGTGTGAGCAGGGGATATACCTCCTCGAGCGAATATTTGAGCCACTTCGGAACTCCGTCAAAGCCTGCAAAATACAGTCGTTCAACTCCTATTCCGCAGGGCGAAGCAAGAAAAACATCAAGCGCTTCGCATACCTTTGGACAGGTTTCGTCTCAAAAGAATACACAGGGCGCTTCCTACAATATCGGCGACACCGTTCGTCACTCTGCGTTCGGAACGGGCTTGATTATTTCCGCACAACCAATGGGAAACGATACGCTTTTGGAAATTGCCTTTGACAAGGTCGGAACAAAGAAGCTTATGGCAAATTTTGCAAAATTAGAAAAATTATAAATAAGATTAAAGCGTGTAGAATTTTCGTTTTCTACACGCTCTTTTTATGCGGATAAATCATCGCTCGAATCGTTTTCAACATTCAGCACGGCAGTCTGATAAACTGACGAGGCGAGCGTTACGGGATTGAAAAGTGCAATACTGTCCGAAACCGTGACAATGCCGTC
>CAMFQI010000241.1 GCA_945980015.1 uncultured Eubacterium sp.
TTGTGATGATGCTGAATAGAAAAAACATTTTTGTGAAAGCGAGGTAATTTCATTGAATGAAGAAATAAGAAAAGTTGAAAATTACGAGATTATAAACTCGATGCATATCGGTGATAAAGAAATCGTAATCGGTATCGATATGAATAATGCTGATGGTATGTATTATATGGTTGCGGATTGTGAGCGAAACGAGCTTTTTGAAAGATACGACAATGCTCTTGTCAGCGACAGCTACATAGATATAGCAGAAATATATTCGGATAGGCTCAAGGAACAGATTGAAAAGCTGAAAGCATCTGAAATAAATATCCCGCAAGGCATTATAACTCCCGATATGTGCGATAGCATAAACGGTAAAGACTTGGAGGAACAGATTATTGTAATAAAAGCAGATGTACTCAGACCGGAATACAGAACACAGGCTCATCAGATAGTACGATGTAAAGGCGGTAACGGCTCATACGCAAATGCCCGTGGCAGTGCTGTCTTTTGTAACTGCTTTTGGGATGATAAAAGCACACGTTTTGAAAGACAGGATGTTCAAGGAATTTTAAAAAGCATATATTATCCCGACTGGCTTAAAGAAAAGCTTGATTATCAACAAGAGCTAAACAAGGATATTACCTTTGAATACGGCGGTTATCACTTCATCCCTGTCGGAATAGTTAAACATACGCCTTATGCTTTTGCTGTTGGGAAGCATATTTCAACAGATAAGACCTTGTCAATATGGAGCAAGAACTACAATGAAATCTTCGGTCAAGGAAAAATTGATTATACGCATAATGATTTTTACAAGGCTGCAAGAGATGTTCACTGTGATGTATTCAAATGTATTGAAAACGGTAAAAAGTATATTCCCGGCGAACACGAACTGTTTGAATACAAAGGCGGTTATGCCGCATTCGATGAAAAAGAATTGAATAAAACAAAGGCAAATAAGGAGATGGAACGATAATGGAAAACAAAGAAATAAGATTTATAGACAGCAGTTATAATGAGCTGTTCAGAATACCCGATGGCGGATATATTACCGTTAAGACAAGGGACGGAGCTGTTACGGACAGAAAATGCAAATACATTGATGACTATCATACCCAAATAGGATATAATGTTTTTCATATATGTCAGTTTGCAGAGCTTATGGAGCGTGGCGGAAACATATATCGTCCGAAAGACACCCCGGATTTGAAGTTGGAGCGTATATCGCAAGAGGAATTTGAGTTTACCTTTGCACCCAAGGATAAAGAGCAAAACCGTGGTTGTATCTGTTATATAAGAGGATACTTTGATAATTCGATTGATGAGCGTTTTCAGTCCTCGGCGATGATTGAATCCAGAGAAAATTATAAAAAATACAAAACAAATGATTTCAGCCGTGAGCTTGATAATATAATAAATTATTTCCGTTTTCAGGCTGATACTCCAATATTGAAAAGTCGTGCCCAAATGCGCCTTGCATCCGCTGACACCGAGCATTTGGTATCGGATGATAATGTGTTTGGATACAAAGTAAATACGGATAACAATGTGTATTATCTTCGATGTGACCCACGGCAAGGACAATATAATGTGTACTGTTACGCATATAACCGGGAGATGCTCGGAACATATATAAATTTGCAGTTTATAGAGAAACATCATACCGACATAAGCAGAGATAAATTTTTTGTTGGCGAAAACGGCGTTACGGAAGTTTACTATAATCCCGATGCAGCCGCAGGAGGACAGCTTGTATATAACGACATTTCATTTGACCTTATAAAGGAAGCTGCACAGAAAGGAAATAATTTTAAAGACTTCTTTTCACACCTTGACAGTGGGTGTACGCAGTATCTTATAGATATTAACACTCCGGAATTTAAGGGTAATCTTGACAGCTTTATAAGGCGTAAAGCAGATTTTGAAAACTGTAACGCCAAAACAATGAAAGCATTGAAACAGGCAGCCGGAATTACTCCCGAAAAAGTACGCAAGGATAAAAATTTGGAAAGATAGCAGCTATGCTGTATAATAAAGTCATAAAGAAACAGGAGTGTGATTAAAAAATGATTACAGCAAGCATAAAATTTTTAACAAACAGCCTTATGGCGGATTTGACCTGCCGTGACAGTGAACTTCGTTCAAATCTGCAAAGTACGGGAGTGCTTATGCCGCCGAGTATGATACCGTTAAACAATCCCCTTACACTTCAGGTTCATCTAATACCCAATGATGACATAGGCAGAATGCTTTGCGATATTATTGATACAAATAAAGATACTCTCGGCAGCGTTCAGAGATTATGCAGAAACATCTATTGTCTGAATACGAAACATCAGACCGAGTTTATAAGAAAACTTGAAAGCGGTGAGATAACATCTGTGGAGCAAGGCATATATGCCGCACAGAAAATGAGAGCGGAACGCAAGGCTGAGCATACCCGTTAGAAAAGGAGGAAAATTGAATAAATGGCTACAAGATTACAACTCATTTCAGAGTTGTCAAGCAGTACATATAAGAAGCTGTCCGATTATGAGAATTGGACGGCTTTTTTACATTCTGCCGCTTGGCAATATAAATATCCGTTCCCCGACCAACTTATGATATACGCACAGCGCCCCGATGCACGAGCGTGTGCAAGCTTGGATGTTTGGAACAATAAGCTGCACCGCTGGATAAACCGAGGTGCAAAAGGTATTGCCCTTCCTCACAGTAAAGACGGACGAACATATATTGACTATGTATTTGATATAAGCGACACAAACAGCTTTTACGGAAATGAGGTTTCACTGTGGGAATTTCGGGAAACATATAAAGAATCCGTAATTGAAACGCTTGAAAACACTTTCGGCGAGTTGTCAGATAAGGAAACGGTTGAAGAAGCGGTTATGAGTGCCGCTCATAATGCCGTTGAGGATAATAAATCAGATTATCTTGCCGAGCTTAAATATGCAAAAGCGGATAGCTTTTTAGAGGGATTGGACGCAGTCAATATTGATGTGGAATTTCAGCAAACGGCAGAAAACTCCATTGCATATATGCTGTCTCTTATACACATCTGACGCTGCCGACGAAGGCTTAGGT
>CAMFQI010000242.1 GCA_945980015.1 uncultured Eubacterium sp.
CCTTTTAATTATAAATAAATCTGCAAAATAATACAAGACTTTAATTGACATTAAGCAAAGAAATTGATATACTAATTATGTATATATCGAAATTTCAGGAAAAAGGTGAAAAGATGGAAAAAAACAGAGTTGAACTCAGGATTTACGGAAATACCTATTCCATTCTTACAGAAGACGATCCGGAATACGTAGAGGAGCTCGGCGAGCTTATCAACAAGGAAATGCATTCCATATCAAACGAGTCTCCGACATTGTCACAAACTCAATGCGCCGTTTTGGTTGCGCTTGACAGAGCCGACGCCTGCAAAAAAGCGAACAGCGAGGCGATTAATCTTCGTGCTCAAATCAAGGACTATATCGAGGACGCCGCAAGAGCAAAGTTAGAGGTTGACGTTGCAAGACGTGAGATTGAAAGACTGAACCGTGAAATCAGTACACTTCGCAACAAATTAGCGCAGACAAATATTGATTAGTAAAGGAAAATGGGTGCCGCAGGTACCCATTAATTTTTAGCTATGACGGAAAACAAGGTGGAAATTTTAGCTCCCGCAGGAGGTATGGAGTCGCTTGTAGCCGCAGTTCGCTGCGGTGCAAACGCAGTATATCTCGGCACAAAGGGAATAAACGCACGCAGAGGTGCTCAAAACTTTGATATTAACGAGCTTGAAGAGGCAGTCGAATACTGTCACGCAAGAAACGTAAGACTATATCTTGCGCTTAATATTCTCGTTTCCGACAGTGATCTGAAAACGGCGTATGAAACGGTAAAAACGGCGTTGACCCTCGGAATTGACGCATTTATTGTTCAGGATTTGGGGCTTGCAGAAATGATAAAAACGCATTTTCCGACCGCCGTTTTGCACGCCTCAACGCAATGCAGCGTAAACACGCCCGACGGCTTCAAAAAATTGGAGGAGCTTGGCTTTAAGCGTGCCGTTATTCCGAGAGAAATGTCGCTTGACGAAATAAAGGAAATACGAAAAAGTACAAGCCTTGAGCTTGAGGCGTTTGTTCACGGCGCACTTTGTATGTGCGTGAGCGGACAATGTTATCTTTCGGCTATGCTCGGTGGGAGAAGCGGAAACAGAGGGCTTTGCGCACAGCCGTGTAGACTCGGCTTCAGTGCCGACAACTCAAAAAGCTGTGATTTGTCGCTCAAGGATTTGAGCCTTATTCATCATATTCACGAGCTTGCCGAGGCAGGCGTTATGTCGCTTAAAATCGAGGGCAGAATGAAGCGTCCGGAATATGTCGCCGCCTCGGTTACGGCGTGTAAAAAGGCTATCGGCGGTGAATATAACAACGACTTTGAGACAACGCTCAAATCCGTTTTTTCACGAAGCGGCTTTACGGACGGCTACCTGACCGGCAAGAGATATGATATGTTCGGCACACGTCAAAAGGAGGACGTCGTGTCTGCAAACGGCGTACTTAAGGAGCTTTCCCACCTTTACGACAACGAAAATCCACTCGTTCCCATCGACCTTGAATTTTCGTGCAGAGAGGGTGAACGCCCCTGTCTTAAGGCAACTGCGCTTTCAAAAACGGTAACGGTCTACGGCGAAATTCCCCAAAGAGCAATCAACAAGCCGACGACTGCAGAAACAGTCGGTATAAGAATTTCAAAATTCGGCAATACTCCTTACAGAGTAAACAAGTGCGAGGTTAGTATTGATGAGGGATTGATTATCCCCGCAAGCGAGCTAAACGGTATGCGCCGTCAGGCAGTCGAGGAGCTGATGAAATGCGAAAGACCCGACGTTTCCTGTATTGAATATACCGAAAAGCCTGCACAAAGGAGCAACCATACCGACGAAAAATACTACACGGCACGCTTTCTTGACCCCGAAAGCATACCCGACCGACATCCTTTCAAGAGAATTTTTATTCCCGTTTGGTGCAATGACGAGGATTTTATCGACAACCGTGCAGGCGTTGAAATACCGAGAGGTCTTTTCGGTATGGAGCCTCAGCTCAAAAAACGGCTTGAACGCCTAAGAAAAATCGGCGTAAAAAATGCGCTTTGCTCAAATCTCGGAGCATACAAAACTGCCGAAGATATGGGCTTCAAAGTGTTCGCAGACTTCGGTCTAAACATTTTCAACAGTGAAAGTGCCGCAATGTTCAGCTCTCCCATAATCTCGTTCGAGGCAACGCTTGAACAGATTTCAAAAATAAGCGCCGATGATAAGGGCGTTATCGCTTACGGCTATCTTCCGCTTATGATAACGAGGAACTGTCCGATAAAAAATCATTTGGGCTGTAGCCAATGCACCGGAAAGCTGACCGACAGAAAGGGCTTTGACTTTTCTGTTTTATGCTCAAAATATCCTTGCGTCGAAATTCTCAACTCAACGGTGCTTTATATGGGCGACAGACAAAACGAAATTAATGCTGATTTTCTGCATTTTTACTTTACCACGGAAACGAAAAGTCAGGTTGAAAAAATAATTTCCTCATTTGAAAGCGGCACGCCGCTCGACGAAAAATACACAAGAGGACTATATTACAGAGGTGTTTCATAATGATAATACTTGCATCACAAAGCCCACGCAGACAGGAGCTTATGAAGTACATAACAAACGATTTTGAAGTAAAGGTAAGTGAAGTTGACGAGACTCTGCCCAAAAAAATGTCGCCCTCGCAGGCAGTTATGTATCTTTCACAAATAAAGGCGGAGCCATTTAGAAACGACGAGGATATCATTATAGGCGCAGACACGGTTGTTGCGCTCGGCTCAAAAATTTTGGGCAAGCCGAAGGATGAGGCCGACGCACGAAATATGCTAAAGCTCCTATCGGGCAAAAAGCACAACGTTTACACAGGCGTTACGATACTCGGCTCACAGTATAGCGTAACTTTTTTCGAGCAGACGAAAGTAAAATTCTACGATTTGAGCGACAGAGATATCGACAACTATATCGCAACAAAGGAATATACCGACAAGGCGGGCGCATACGGTATTCAGGGCAAAGGTGCGCTCTTGGTTGAGAAAATTGACGGTGATTTCTACAATATCGTCGGTCTGCCCATTGGCACATTAAACAAAGAATTGGAAAAATTTT
>CAMFQI010000243.1 GCA_945980015.1 uncultured Eubacterium sp.
ACTATATTCCTCATATTATTCATTATTACTCTCTCAAAAATCGTTTCACACTGTTCAGGTAACGCAACAAATGAAAAAATAATTATTATTCTGGGATGTAGAGTAAAAGGTACAAAACCGACAAGAGCACTCATATCAAGATGTAAGGCAGGATATGAGCACTTGACCAAAAACATTGATAGCGTGGCTATATTGTCCGGCGGTCAGGGTGCAGACGAGAAAATTTCGGAAGCGCAATGTATGAAAAATATACTCGTTTCAATGGGGATTGATGAAAGCAGACTTATTATCGAAGACAAATCTACTTCTACACGTGAAAATCTTTTATTTTCAAAAAGGATAATTCAAGATTTCGGATATTCCGGCAAAATTGCCGTTGCTACAAATGAATACCATTTATACAGAGCAACGCTTATTGCAAGACAATGCGGATTAAAAGTATCGAGACTTTCCGGAAAATCAATAAAATTTTTGAGAATACCGGCTTTTACGAGAGAGGTTTTCGGTGTTTGGCAACTTGAATTGAATAAAATAATCAAACGGCGATAGATAAACTAAACGCCGTTTTTTTATTTATGATTATTCAATGCCTTCAAATTCGTTTTCAAATTGGTTGAAGAAATCATCCAAATCCTGATATTCATCGTCATAATAATCTTGATTGTATCCGTAGCCGTATTCATCAAGGAAATCTTCCGACTGTTGTTGAACTTTCTGCGATCCGAATGATGAAAAAATATTTGCAACAACAAATAGCACAATAGCAAGAATAGTAAATAATTTCGCATTCTTTTGATACTTCTCGTTGTTTGGAATTAAGTAATCGGTAAACTCGGTGCCCAAACAATTAGGGCAAAAGGTTGAGTTTGTATTTACTGTTGTGCGGCAAACATTACAAAGCTTCGGCTGAATTTTTGCAGCCTTTTTTCTGTTGCAAAGATATACTACTGCGACGATAATGGGAAAGAAAAATTCAAGCACCGTATAAACCGTAGAATCCTTTATTCCCCTTGCTTTTGCGTCGTTATGCAGAGCAAGACAGGCAAACGTTCTGTATGCGACACTGAAAACAAAACCGACAATAAAATAAATCAAGATGCTTCCAAGCATATTAAGCGCTTCATTTACTCCGTAATCATTCAAATAATTCATAGCTTTATCCTTTCATATAGGTCTTTTTTATATTTGATACAACCGCCTTAAGATCGGTTATGGTATCGTAGTTATAATACGGTCTTTGAGTCATAAGAAAGTCGAGCAATTCAGGACAAATATCCTTATTGATTATCCATTTTTTAACATTAAAATCGTCTCTTACCTTTTTTGTTAAATAGCCCTTTCCGATAATCGCAAAATCATTGAGAAGCAAAAACACGCCCTTTTGAAAACGCATTAAGTCATTTGTAGGGGCATCAATGAGCTTTGCACTCGGAGAGGTAACATTGAGTATTCCCATTTCCTTAATGCCGTCAAACATCTTTTTATACTTCATAAAATCAAACTTAAAATCCTCGTAAAAGTCGATAACATTTACGTTAAATACGGCAACGTCATATTCGCTCAACCATTTATCAGCAACGGTAATATCGTTTGTATAATCGTTTTCGTCTTTTATTTCAACGGTATATATAAGCGGATTTTCATCATAATGAGTTCTGTTCTTCAAGGCAAAAGAAAGAGCAACATACGGACTTTTGGTTAGGTCAATAAGAGGACTAATTCCGAAATAATGCTGTGAAAACGCAAGAAAATTGTACATTCTTTCGCTGCTCACATCACCGATAATCTTTTTGTATACATCAAAGTATTCGGGCATTTTTTGATACAGTTCAATCAAGCCGTCGGCATTCAGTACCTTTACTAGCTCGCCTCTTTCAAAGAGATAATCACGGTGGCGGTATATTGTCGGAATTAAGGTTCTGTCGTATGTATTGAGCTTTTCGCCACGGTAATATATGCGTTCTCCGTTTTCAAACGGATTGATGATATGCTCAATGAAATCTTCAACAGTTTCAATATGGTTTACGGAAGTATTGTAATCAAAATCAAGCTCGTATTCAATTTTTTCCGCTATTTTAGAAAATTTATTTATCTTTGGCATATCAATATTTATTATGAACCTTTTCGGCAAAGCACAAAAAGTCCTTAACCTTAATTTTTGTTCCTTCGTCAAGAACTGCCGTTCCGTTCATTCTGCCGAAAACCTGATGCTGATCGGTAACAATAAGCTTTAAGTCAATAAGTGCACTTCGGTCTATGATAGGCTCAAATTCCATATCAAACCGTCCGTCAGATGATTTTATCGTCCAATTGTCCGTATAATTTGGGCTGATATTAAACACAATATCATCAAACTTATGGGCTATTCCGTTATAAAAGATTACATTCTCGCTTGCGGCATTTGTATTACCGAAGCCGTAGCCGAGATTAAATCCGAATGGCACGCCGTCAATTTGACCTGAGCCTGAACCCCAATACCAATAATTGTCGTAGGTCCAAACGCCTCTGCCCCAATCAAGACCCGCAAAATCGGTTTCGGGATTAAGCTCAAACACTTCGTCACCGTATTTTACCGTACCGCTTGCACGCATACAATTAATCTTTTGATTGTAGTAAAACGCTTTTTTATCCTCGTCCCAAGGAGTCGCTATAACCATTGAATCCCTCGGCTCGTCAGTAAGAATAATATTGCACGAAATTCCCTTTTTACCGTCGAATCCGGGATAACTCATTTTTATTATTCTTGCTTCGTCCTTATGCTTATAGGATATTGAAAGCTTTTTGTTTTTGAAGCAGACGTCTCCGATTTCGGACGACGGCGGCAAATTTGTTTTGCCCATAGGAAACGGAATAAGCTCAGACTGTGTATGTTCCCTTGCATTAATAAGTTCAACAAAGCTAACGCTGTGAAGTCCCAAATAGCCTAAGTCGGATACAGTCAGGCAAAGACAGAATTCATTTGAATTGGACATAATATAGTAATAGTCCCATTCCTTTATTCTTGTTTTTCTCTTTTTTATCATATTTCGGTTATACACCTGAACAAGGCTTCTGCTCCAGCCCGG
>CAMFQI010000244.1 GCA_945980015.1 uncultured Eubacterium sp.
ATATAATATCACTAATTATATATTATTGTCAATCAAATATTATAATAAATTTGGAGAAAGTTAATGAATACATCGGACTTTTATTACGATTTACCCGAAGAGCTTATTGCCCAAACGCCGATTGAACCGAGAAACGCCTCTCGCTTAATGGTTCTTGATAGAAAAAGCGGTAAAATAAAGCATAAAATCTTTTCGCAGCTTGAAGAATATTTGAACGAGGGCGACTGCCTGATACTCAATGATACGAGAGTTATACCTGCGAGAATTTTCGGTGTAAAAAAAGAAACAGGAGCAGTTGTTGAATTTTTACTTCTAAATCAAAATGAAAATAATGTTTGGGAATGTCTTTGCAAGCCCGGAAAGAGAGCAAAAATAGGATGTGAATTTGTTTTTGGTGAGGGTCTTGTTGATTGTGAGGTTGTTGATATCACAGAAGACGGCAACAGAAAAATTCGATTTAACTGTGATTCAAAGGAAATATATAACATTCTTGACAAAATCGGAAAAATGCCCCTTCCTCCTTATATTACACAGGAATTGAAAAACGGTGAACGATATCAAACTGTTTATTCCAGAGAATTAGGCTCTGCGGCGGCTCCGACAGCAGGTCTGCATTTTACTAAGGAAATGCTCGAAAGTATTAAACAAAAAGGTATTAATATCGGTTATGTAACGCTTCACGTCGGATTAGGAACATTTCGACCTGTTAAAGTTGATGATGTTACAAAGCACAAAATGCACACGGAGCATTATCATATCAGCAAGGAAACGGCAGATTTAATTAACGAAACAAAGAAAAACGGCAAAAGAGTAATCAGCGTCGGTACGACAAGCACGAGGACGCTTGAATCTGTTGCAACAAAGAACGGATTCATCTGTGAGGACGAGGACGATACTTCAATTTTTATTTATCCGGGATATGAATTCAAGTGTATTGACGGACTAATTACGAATTTTCATTTACCCGAAAGCACACTGATTATGCTTGTAAGTGCCTTTGCAGGATATGAAAGCACTATGAATGCATATAAAACCGCAGTTGAAGAAAAATATAGGTTTTTCTCTTTCGGTGACGCGATGTTAATTCTTTGACAAATTAAAATTAATAGGTGAAAAAATGGGATATAAACTAATAAAAACCGAAAACAAAGCTCGCAGGGGTGAATTTGAAACAGTACACGGTACTGTTCAAACTCCTTGCTTTATGAATGTTGCAACTGTTGCGGCAATTAAGGGTGGACTTTCAACGACAGATTTGAAAAACGTCGGTGCACAGGTTATGCTTTGTAATACATACCATCTTCACGTAAGGCCGGGTGACGAAAATGTTGCAAAGCTAGGAGGACTTCATAAATTTACGAATTGGGACAGACCTATTCTTACCGATTCAGGAGGATTTCAGGTATTCAGTCTTGCAAAGCTCAATAGAATTACCGAAGACGGCGTTACCTTTAATTCGCATATTGACGGTCGAAAAATATTTATGGGACCTGAGGAAAGCATGCATATTCAGTCTAATCTCGGCTCAACAATAGCTATGGCTTTTGATGAATGTGTTGAAAACCCTGCTAAATATGAATACTCAAAGGCAAGCTGTCAACGTACTTTAAGATGGCTTGAACGTTCAAAAAAGGAAATGGAAAAGCTTAATTCCTTACCTGAAACAATTAATAAAAAACAAATGCTTTTTGCAATTAATCAAGGCTGTACATTTGATGATTTGAGAATAGAGCATATGAAGGAAATTGCAAAGCTTGACCTTGACGGCTATGCAATAGGCGGTCTTGCAGTCGGTGAGCCAAAAGAAGATATGTACAGGATAATATCAGCTGTTGAACCTTATGCGCCCGTTAACAAGCCTAGATATTTAATGGGCGTCGGAACTCCGGGAAATATTATTGAAGCAGTAAGCAGGGGAGTGGACCTTTTTGATTGCGTTATGCCTGCAAGAAATGCAAGACACGGACAGTTGTTTACAAAAAAAGGCATAATCAATATAAATAATGCAAAATATATGCTTGATGAAAAGCCGATTGATGAAGAATGTAATTGTGAAACCTGTCGCAATTTTTCAAGAGCATATGTTCGTCATTTGCTTAAAGCCGGTGAAATGCTCGGTATGAGACTTGCGGTTATACATAATCTTCATTTTTATAATAATCTTATGCAGGAAATTCGTGATAATATCGAAAACAATTCGTTTGATGATTACAAAAATGAATACTGCGACATATTCGACACAAGAATTTAATAAAATAGTTCTTGCAATAGTTTATGTTTTAATATATAATAGTCGTGCACATAAATTTAAGGAGATAAAAATATGAATCCAATTTTATTACAAATGGCGTCCGGCTCTGCTGCCGACGGCAAAAACGGAACCGCAACTTATATCATTATGATGGTTGTGCTTATTGCACTTATGTACTTTATGATGATTAGACCCCAAAAGAAGCGTCAAAAGGAAGAACAGGAAATGCGTTCTTCACTTGAGATCGGCGATGAAATCATTACAATTGGCGGTATTGTCGGTAAGGTTGTTACAATTCGTGAGGAAGACCTTATTATTGAAACAGGCGCAGACAGAAACAAGATGAGAATTCAGCGCTGGGCAATCAACACAAATGTAACAAAGACCGAGCAGCACAAAAAGGAAGTTGAAAAGGCAAGAGAAGCCGCAAAGGAAAAGAAGTCTAAGAAAAAGAACGACGTTGACGAAACAAAGTAATTTTTTAAGTCTCAAAAATGTAATAATCAGCAATTCCCCCGAATATCCTTTAGTGGATACGGGGGAATTTTTATGCGAAAAATTATAAAAAGCAAGGGCGTATTAATGCCGTTTGTATTAAAATCGGTAGTATTCAATGTTGTGTGTACAGCTTTAATGTTACTTATATTTACATCAGTGATACTTAAGTTGGATTTAGGCGATGAATACTACAAAATATTTGCATATATGAGCGTTGCAATTACTTCGTTTTTAACCTCGTTGATTGCGGTTAAGGGATATAAGAATAACATTTTTGTTATGTCTGTTTTATCAAATATATTACTATTTGTAATA
>CAMFQI010000245.1 GCA_945980015.1 uncultured Eubacterium sp.
AATTGTTTAGCTTTACCATTGTTTCAAAAAATTCCTTTGAGCAAAGCGCTACATCATTTTCATTGTCACCCGTAAATGTTGCTAAAAAAATATCGCAAAACGGAGGATAAATCATTAGTCTGCGCATTTGAATTTCACTCTCATAAAATGCGTTATAGTCCTGATTGGATGCAAATTCAATAATTTCGTTATAGGGATTAACAGTTTGAATTATTGCTTTTCCCTGTGTGTCTCGTCTTCCGGCTCTTCCTATAACCTGAGTTATTAAGTCAAACGCTCTTTCGTTTGCGCTATAGCTTTCGTCATAAAGTGAATTATCGGCATTTACAACACCGACAAGGCTTACATCCTCAAAATCAAGCCCTTTTGCAACCATTTGAGTACCTATCAGAATATTATATTCCTTTTGTGCAAATTGATTCAAAAGCTTTTCGTGAGAAAATTTAGTTGAGGTCGTGTCAGCATCCATTCTCAACACCTTAGCACCCGGAACAAGAGCGCTTACCTCTTCTTCAATTCTTTGCGTACCGTAACCGCTATATCTCACGCTGTTGCTTTGACAATTATCACATTTGTTGTCAAGCCGTTTTGTATAGCCGCAGTAATGACAGGTAAGCCTGTTATTATAGCTATGGTATGTCAGCGAAATTGAACAATTTGGACAGGTTAATATATGACCGCATTCGTTACACGCAATAAAGGTATTATAGCCTCTGCGGTTTATCAGCAATATTGCCTGCTTATTGTTTTCAACTGCCTCTATAAGACTTTCACGCAAAACACTTGAGATACAGCTTTTGTTGCCATTTCTCATTTCATTCTTCATATCAACGCATACTACGTTGGGAAGAACTGCGTTACCGTACCTTTCTGTTAATACAGAAAGAAAATATTTCCCCTTTAATGCATTAGAGTATGATTCTATTGACGGGGTTGCAGAGCCGAGCAACAACAAGGCATTATTGTACTTCGTTCTGAATTTTGCAACATCTCTTGCGTTGTAACGAGGTGTACGCTCGGATTTGTACGTTTGCTCCTGTTCTTCATCAATAATGATTATTCCGAGATTATGAACAGGTGCAAAAACAGCAGATCGTGTACCTATAACAATTTTTGCTTCTCCACTGTCAATACGCTTGAATTCATCATTTCTTTCTCCAAGAGAAAGTCCACTGTGAATAACAGCGGTTTTTGAGCCGTAGCGTGAACGAAATTTTTCGAGCACCTGAGGGGTGAGTGAAATTTCGGGAACAAGAACTATTGCGTCCTTGCCTTCATTCAGTACGTCATCAATCAGCTTTAGATAAACCTGAGTTTTTCCGCTTCCGGTTACTCCGAAAAGCAGACTTACCCCGCTTTTTCCGAGTAATTGTCGGTTTTGCAAATATGCATCATTCTGCTCAGGTGAAAGAACGATATCATCCTTGCATACCTCCTTTGAGGTTAAATAAGGATTTCGCATTATTTCCTTATTATAGAATTCTACAATATTATGCTTTTTCAGTGTATTAAGTACACTTATACAGACTGAACAGAATTCACAGATTTCATTCACTCCTGCCGCACCGATATCCGCAAGCAATTCACAGACATTTCTTTGCTTTTTTGTAAGAGCGGAAAAATCAATATCATTTTCTGCTAAACGAACCATTTTGAGCGTTTTTGAGCCGATTTTTCCGTATGCTCGGGGAAGCATTTGCTTTAGACAGTCGTAGGTTGTGCAAAAGCACCTTTCTTTCATCCAAAGTGCAAGACTTACCATTTCATCGCTAAGCGGTCTGTCGAGAACTTCAATAATAGATTTCAACTGTGAATTCGACTTATCGGAATTTGATATTGCGATTATTATACCGCTTCTTTCAGTATTTCCTTTTCCGAATGGAACATTTACTCTTGAGCCGATATATGCTTCAAATTCATTCGGAAGAATATAGTCATAGTCAGTATCAAAGTTGAAAAAAGTGTTGTCAACCGCAACGGTTGCAATTTTGAAATTCATAATGAATTACTTTGATTTGAGCTCCTGAGGCTCTTCAATAACATATTTTCCGTCACAGATATCTTCGATTGCAAGAGAAACGGTTTTAACGTCGATTCTCTCTTCATTTTTGATAGCCTCGTCTCTAATTTCTCGTGCTCTTTTTGCAGTTCCTACTACGAGACTGTATCTGCTGTTTACATTACCTAACATTTTCTTCAAATCCGGATTGAACATTATATTATCTCCTTACTGTTTTTTGTTAATAGTTCAACATTTATTATTTCGTTTATTTTTTCGACGCACTCTTTGAGGTCGTCGTTAACAACTCTGTATTTGTAGGACGAAGCCATGTGAATTTCCTTTTCGGCAATGGCCATACGTCTGTTAATATCGTCTACGTCATTTGTACAACGATTTTCAAGCCTACCTCTCAAAATTTCAAGGCTTGGAGGTAAAAGAAAAATTGAAACAGTATCAGGACGCTGACTCATAATTCTTTGAGCTCCCTGAACGTCAATAATCAAAAAGCAAACCTTTCCGTCGTTTATTGCTTTTTCAACTCCTGCTACAGGCGTTCCGTAATAACAATTATTATATTTAGCATATTCCAAAAGCTCATCATTTACCACCATAAGCTGAAAATCGGATTCGCTTTTGAAAAAATAATTAATTCCTTCGATTTCTCCGTCTCTCGGTGCTCGAGTTGTCGCAGATACCGACTCAACAACATCATTTCTGACCTTTCTCAGCTCCTGAAAAACAGTATCCTTACCGCAGCCGCTCGGAGCAGAAAGTATTACTAAAAGACCTTTTTTATTCATCTTCATTTACCTCCACTCCAAATCTTGAACCTATCTGCTTTAAGTCCATATAGCTCAAAACAACATTATCGCTGTCGGTAATAATAATGCTCATTGTTTTTCTGCCGTGCGTTGCGTCAATCAGAGAGCCGTCCTCCTTGCCCTTTTGAACAATTCTTTTCGCAGGAGCACTTTCGGGAGATATTATCGAAATAACTCTGTCGGCATTTATCATAT
>CAMFQI010000246.1 GCA_945980015.1 uncultured Eubacterium sp.
TCAATTATACAATTCATCAGCGAGGACTTTCCGCCGCCGCTTGATCCTGCGATTAATATTGAACGTGTGTTGTATATATTTGCATTTAACTCCTTGCCGTCAAGCGTCACACCAAGCTGAAAATCGCCCACTTTTGCCGTTTTCTCAAAATTGCCGCCGTAGCTTTCGTACTTGTAAAACGTCCAAAACTCAGCAGGAAGCGGGAACATTAAAGCAAAATCTACGCCGTTCTTCATTTCCCCGAGGCATTCCGATCCATTAAACGCCTTGCAAATCTTCTTCTTCGCTCGGTCAAGCTTTATCCAGTCTTTTGGATTTTTCAGTTTGTAATACATTATAGCAAATCTGTTTGAACGAACGGCGCCCACGGTATAAACCGGGACGCCCAAGTCGTTAAACCTATCAGCATATTCCCATAACTCCATAATTTTACCCCTTTCATTCAAATTTTACTTATCAGCAAATCAATAGCTTTTTCTAACTTATCCCGATTGATAGAGTTAACCAAATCATTATATACATCAGTCCATTCCTTCCTTTCCGCCCGTTTAGATTTTTTCAAGGCTTCCGGTTATGTTGCTATAATGATATTGTTTTCCGGTCCCTACATCCTCAAAAATTACATTACTTGCAAAAGTTTCAAAAGGTGTAAAGGTTTCGCCTTTGCAGGTGTATGGGCTTCGGCGGGTGTTATAGTCAATACCAAGCCTTCCGTTATGCTTCTTGACTTTAAAAATCACGCCGCTGCTTCTGGTTTTCACTTCGTCCCTGATTTCCGGGAAAGTCTGATGATTACATAGATAAACTTTTACTTTGCTGTTTTCCTTTAACATTGTAATGCCTCCTCTTCAAGCTGTTCAAAGCTTCTGTATCCGGTACGCACATAAAGCACATCGCAAAAAGTACCCTCATTGTATCCGTTTATCGCCGTTATAAGCTTGAGCTCTTCCTCCGTTGCAATTCCTGATTCTGTTTCAATCCCATTTAATTTTTTTCACATATGGAAGTGCCTTCTTCATTCTTTCCGCTTGACGTCTTCCGAATGTTCCGGGCTTTGCGTTTTCGTATCGCTTTATATATTGTTTCATTTTTTCCGGAGTGTTCTGTCCGCCTCCCACGGCTGCAAGGATGATTTGTGCTTCATCAATTTTGATTGCCTTTAATGTTTCCGTTTCGATTTCCATACCTCCTTTAAAGCGCTGCTGATTCTTTAATCTGCATAGCGGTAAATATCCATCAATCATATTTTTCCCGATATTCCACATATGATATCCCGGCGGCACAGAATCCACAACTTCAAACTTGTATTTTCCGTTCGTGATATATTTTCCTATTTCATCAAGCGTTATATTCATAAAAAACAACCTCCAAAAATTTAATTTTTCTTGTCAGACTTTAAAAAGCTTTTAACCTTGCTTATAATCTGATCTTCAAACTTGATAATCCTGTCCTCGTTTAAAACTCCACATATAACGAGGATAACGGCGGCAAGCTCTGCAACCGTTCTGATAATCTGCGCTGTTGTCATTGTATCAGTCCTCCCACTCATAATTATTTATATTCTGTAAAACATTCCAAAAAGTACGGAAGTAATCGCTATTATATGGATTTTCGGTAATAGCTTTTATGAAATATAGTGCGCTTTCCGTATCCTCTAACACGCCGCCGCTCGGCTGATTATTACATCCTTCTGCAAGCCTGCATAATTGACAAGCTATTTCTTTGATCGAAAAATCAAGCGATTTATCAAGCATTGGAAAAAACCTCCTTAAAAATCAGAAAAAATAAAATAAAACGCTATTCCTTGCAAGTATTGCATACTTCTTTCCCGTGTTCTTATCTTCAAGCAAGCCGCCCGCAATTCCATATATACCGGAGGTATAACCGACTTTTTCAAGCTCTGCGCCTTTGCTCAGATTATATATTTCCGTGTCGCTATAATTTGTTATATCTTCCGCATAACCGAGCGCAACAGCCGCTTTTAATTCTCTTTGCGTGTATTTTCTCATAATAATCACCTTTCAATTTTAATAAAATGTTTTCCGACAAGATTAAAATGTTTTCTAAATGCTTGTTCTGCTTCTCTTTTAGTGTAGAAAATATACAGCCTTGAATAATAACGCCCGTCTACGTCAGCAGAAACTTTTATTGCTCCGTCGCAATTCCTAAAAAACATATAATTATAACTTCTCATTTTTGCAGTCCTCCGAATCGCTTAAAATAACCGCCGTGCATATCGGCAGAATGACAAAGAACAAAAGCAAGTCCATTATTCCGCCGCCTCCCTTATTCGTTCTATCTCTTCTATATTCTCTTCTTCGATATCGTCCAATACCTCAGACAATATCGAAGAAAGCAAATAACAACGTATAGTAACGTCGCAGGCTTCGGCGCCGTCAGATAGAATATCAATATTACAGCCGAACTCCTCCGCAGCTTCTTCTAACAAGTCTAAATTATGACAAAGGTTCTCCTCTGCTTCCCACCTGTTAAAGGTATAACTTCCGCTTGCGTTTCCCGTTATTCGATCGCTGACTAAAAAGATATCATATAACTCATCAAAAAATCCTTCCTTATCTTCTGCGATCTTTTGTAAAAGCTCATCCGGGGAATAGTCCTCGCTTAAAGCCTCCAGAATATCGTTTTTTACTGCTTCGTTGTAATCGTACATAATATACACCCTTTCGTTTTTAGCTTGCTCGGGCTTGTAACCGAGCCGCCGCATTACCGCCCCGGAGGGCGTTACTCTGCGTTAGTCTGATCGAATATAGAATAAAAAACCTTTTTTGCCTTATCGCTTGCCATCTTTGTAGGATCCTTGCTATTCACACCTTCATAACAAACGACTGTAATTATACCGTTTTCAAAGTCTGAAAGGGTATCATAATAAAAAGAATAATTACCCGAGTGAAGGGCTGCATCATGATTCCTTTTCAAGTATGCAAAAGATTTTTTAATATCTTCTTTTCCGGGGCAAGGACATTCGGCTTCCATC
>CAMFQI010000247.1 GCA_945980015.1 uncultured Eubacterium sp.
GGTTGCTTTATTTACAAAATAATGTTGAAATAAATATTGATTGATAGTATAATCAAAGTAAAATTTTGATATGGAGTAATAAATATGAAAAAACTGTACAACACAAGAGGTACCTGTTCAAGACAGATTCTTGTTGATGTTAACGACAGCGACAAAACGATTAATAATGTTGAGTTTTACGGCGGATGCAACGGCAATCTCAAGGGTATCGCTTCGCTTGTTAAGGGCAAAAATATCGACGAGGTTATTTCGTCTTTGAAAGGAATAGACTGTAATTTCAAGGGAACGTCCTGTCCCGATCAGCTTGCAAGAGCGCTTGAAGAAATCAAAAAGGAAATGTAAGAATATAATCCCATATTAACAAAAAAGGATAAATGTTATGTTTAGATTAGAAAGCAATCGACTTAAACGAGAATTCAAAATTGCAGACGGCAAGCTTTACGCTTCGCAGATTGTCAACAAATATTCGGGTATGAGCTTTGTACCCGATGGTAACGGAAGCGAATTCGTTGTTCATTTCGCAGACGGTGAGGCGTTCAGCTCAAAAAGTCTTACCGTTGCGAATGCAGGCTTTGACGGCGACAGACTTGTGTTTTCGTTTGAGGAATATGCAGGGCTTCAAATTTCGCTTGAATATTGGGTTCATAAGGATAAAAACACCGTTTGCAAGCAGATTATTATTAATCAAAGCGACGACAGAGTGGTTGATTGTATTCAGCTTGAAAGCGTTGGTATTATTAATTCAAAAACCAATTTCGGCGTTGAGAGTGTCGAAGGAAGTGAAATTCCGCCGTTTCAAGCGGCTCTCGGTCAGCCTGTTTATGTTGACAGTCTTTTCTTCGGCTGTGAATTTCCTGCAACCGAAAACAGAATTATTCATTCGAGAGCGTGCGTAAGATATTATATCGGTCACAGCTTGGGCAAAAATTTTGCCTGTCCGGTAACCGTTATGGGCGGCGGCAGGGACAATACTCTTGTCGGAATGAAAAAGGCGTTTTTTGAATATATCGAAAGCATCAGCGTTCCTACCGATTTACGTTTTCAGTATAATAGCTGGTACGACCATATGCGTGATATCGACGAGGAAAAAATACTTTATTCCTTTAAGGAGGTTCACGATAAACTTGAGGAATACGGTGCACCTAAGCTTGAAAGCTATGTTGTTGACGACGGCTGGGTTGATATGAAGGCGCCGTTTTGGGACTACAACAAGAAGTTCAAGGACGGAATGGGTAGAGTTGTCAGCGAGTGTGCACGCTTAGGCTCCGGCTTCGGAATGTGGCTCGGTCCGAGAGGCGGTTACAACGGCGAATACCATTATGCAAAGCGTCTCCAAAAGCACGGCAACGGCTATGTTAACAAGCAGGGCAGGGAAATTTGCGTTGCTTCGAGTGATTATATTAATAAATTGCAGGCGTTCTTTATTGAACAAACAAAGACATATAACCTTAATTATTGGAAGCTTGACGGCTTTGCGACAAAGCCGTGCCAAAACAAGAAGCACGACCATATGACAGGCGGTAAAGAGGATATGTATTTCGTTACTGACCTTTGGCAGAAGTGGATTGCGCTTTATGAAAATCTGCGTAAGGTTAAGCCTGATTTGTGGATAAATATGACCTGCTACGTCAACGTTTCACCTTGGTGGCTTCAGTGGGTTAATTCTCTTTGGCTTCAAAACAGTACGGATATAGGTTTTGCCGATAATCAAGAAAAGCAGGCTCAGGTTGACGCTGAGATTACCTTCCGTGACGGCAGATATTATGATTGTGTTTGCCGCCGTGCGCTTCAAATTCCGCTTAAATATCTTTATAACCACGAGCCGATTTACGGCAACACCGCAAAGGTAAGCTATACAGACGAGGAATTTGAAAAATATATTTATTGGTGTATGGTAAGAGGTCAGGCACTTAACGAGCTTCACCTTTCTCCAAATATGATGAATGCACAAAAATGGCTTTCTCTTTCAAATGCAATGAATTGCCAAAAGGACAATTATTATATTCTCCAAAATGCCTCGTTTATCGGCGGCGACCCGCTTGATAACAACATTTACGGCTACATAAGTTGGGCTGAAAACGGCGACGGTATTATCGCACTTCGTAATCCTAATAATGAGGAAACGTCGCTTACTCTGACTCTTAACAAGCTTATGGGTACGCCGGAATGTCTAAAGGATGCAAAGCGGTATAATATTTACTGCAAGACGCTTCGTGAAACCGACGAAACCTACGACTACAACTCAAAGATGGATTTGACGATGCGTCCTTATGAGGTTATGATATTTAAGATTGGAAGGAATAAGTAATGAAAAAAGAGGTAAAGCAGGCTGATAATGAGCAGGAGGAAAAGAAAAGCTCACCGCTCAGGGAGGTCCTTGATTTTCTTGCTCCGATAATAATTGCGCTTGTTCTTGCAATGATACTGAAGTATGTTGTGTTTGCAAATGCGATTATTCCGACAGGCTCAATGCTTAATACTATTCACGAAAACGACAGGGTTATTGCAAGCCGACTTTCGTATAAATTCAACGAGCCCGAAAGATACGACATAGCAATTTTCAAGTACCCCGACAACGAGGAGCAGCTTTTTGTTAAGCGTATTATCGGACTTCCGGGTGAAACGGTGAGTATTCAGGACGGAACGGTATACATTACCGGTCAAGACGGAAAAACAACTCAGCTTGAGGATAGCTTTGTTTCACCGGAGAATAAGGACCATTACAACGGAACATTCGTTGTCCCCGAGGATTGCTATTTTGTTATGGGCGATAACCGTGACAACTCGGTTGATTCGAGATATTGGATAACAACGAATTATGTTTCAAAGGATAAGCTCGTGGGTAAGGTATTGTTTAGGTACTATCCGTTTGACAGCTTCGGAAAATTAGAATAACATTAGACAACAAAAGTACGGACAGGTTTTTGTCTGTACTTTTTTGTATAATATATACATATAATAAGTT
>CAMFQI010000248.1 GCA_945980015.1 uncultured Eubacterium sp.
AACGCCTGCAACGTCGTCGCTTGCCTTAATTGTTACTTCAACCTTATCCTTGTAGTATCCAAAGGTAAATAATCCAATAACCTTGCTCAAAAGAGGTTCCGAATATGATACCTCCAAATCGGTCGGTGCTGTTTCGTCAACAACAAATTTGTCTTTTGTATAAGCTGCCGCTTCGTTTGAAGCCAAATCCTTATATGAAACGTCAAAGTCAAATGTATATTTTGCGTCAACATCATACGTAATATTTGCGGTATATACATCACCGTTTCTTGACCAATTTGCTCTGTTTGACAAATATGCAGCATAATCGGTTACCGAAACATCGTCATTTGAAACGTCCTTTGCCGTAACATCCGCCGCAATCTCATCAGCTCTGAAATTGTGCTCCGTTACTTTAATGGTTGCAATTTGTTTCTTGTCAAGATAATCAAAGCCGTCAATACTTTGCTTAACATCATACGGTGAATATGTTACCTCTATTTCGGGAGCCTGAGTGTCTACCGTTACTGTCTTTGATATATAAGGGTTCGTTGATGACGTGCCGTCATTTGAAGAAACGGAAGCTTGATTGCGAGAAAAATCGCTGTATTCAAATTTCAAAACATAGTCGGCGTCCTGAGTATAATCAATTGTGAAATAATGCAAATCCTCGTCATCTGTCCACTCAATATATTTCGGGGTTGCATTCGGATATATCTGCTGTGCTCCGACAGGCAAATACTCAACCAAGGTTTTGTTGCCGTCGTTGTCGGTCATAGTCAGCAGTATGCCAACCTCGTGACAAACGCCGTCATCGAATGTATCACCCTCGAAGAAGTTTGCTTCGTCAACAGTTATTGTTGCACGAACAGTATCGTTGAAGTATGCAGTTGAAGCCTGAGCAAAGCTTGATACATCATTCATACTTGCGTTAACATATTTTGCCGTTGCACTTGAAGTATAATCAATGTTTACAACCGGACTAATGTTATCCACAACAACAACTCTGTTTGAATCGGATTTCTCAACATTGTTGCCCGCCATATCATAAGCCTTGGCAACAATGCTTCCTTTTGCGTCTGCAGGAAGCTCAAAGCTTACCTTGGCATTATTTTTATCATCAGGCGTAATTTTTGCAAAGGAAGTGCTTGGAGCGTTAACGTTGCTTGAACCGAGCTCCTTGTCGTATTTCCATTCAAAATAATCTATTCCCGAGGTTGCGTCGTCGGCACTGAGAGTAACGGTTACCTTTTCCTTATAGAAGCCGAGCGTTACCGTGTCAATAAGCTTCTCAATTAACGGAGTGCTATACTCAATCTTCAAATTCGTCGGTATAGCCGTATCAACAGTAAACGAATCGGTGTATTCAGCCATTTCGTTTCCTGCCAAATCCGTATAATTGCAGGTTATTGAATAATTAGCGTCCTTGGTAAATTCAACATTTGCAGTATACTCGTCGCCGTTCTTACTCCAATTAGCAACGTCCTTTAATTTAGCCGTGTAATCCTCTGTTTGAACAGTGGCACCGTTTATGTCGGTTGCAACAACAACATAATCAAAGTCCGAAGGATTAAACGAAGCGTCGGTAATTTTAACAGTTGCCTTTCTCGGTGCAGCAAAATATTTGGAATTCCTTGCATCGTTATTGTCGTAGGTCACAACAAGCTGAGGTGCCTGTCTGTCAACAAATACATCCTTTTCGTATTCTACTTTATTTTGCGCAATATCGGAGAAGCTAATCTTGATATTATTATTGCCGTCATCTTCGACATAAAAGCTTGCCAGATATTTACCCGATGCGTCCTGCGTCCAGGATACTGCCTTTGAAACGCCGTTTACAGTAATTTGAGGCTCATCGGAAATATCAAAGTTTGCTTCGTTAATTTTTGCAATAACCTTTACCTTGTCATTTGAATAAATAACCGAATTATACTCTCTGTAGCTTTGAGCAGTTGAATATTCATAATCAACTGTCAATTCGGGATTTACGGTATCAACAACAATCACCTTGTCATCATCAAGGTTACTGCTTCTGCCCGAAGCGGCGGTAGCCGTCATACTAACCTTACCTCTGTATTGAGGAGATATTGTAAACTGATAAGAAGCCTTTGCACCGTCGAATATTATTTCGCTTCTTTCAACCGTATTTTCAACACCGTTATAATTATAGGTAAATTTCTCTACTGAAGAGGTGCTGTTTTCTGCTTTTAATGTTACAACAACGTCGGACTTATAAACCGAAAAAGTAACAAGCTCAATAACCCTCGAAAACAGACTTGCCGAATATTCAATACTTACGGTCGGGTTATCCAAGTCAATTTTTAATTCGGGTAATGTTATAAGCTGAGTAATATATCCGTCAGCGTCCTTCAAATATACCTGTGGTGTGGTTTTTCCCTGAACATTATAATCAACAGAGCTTGCCCAATCGGTATTTGAAAGGCTGTCGTTGTAGCTGATTGAATATCCGTCCGGAGCCTTAATGGATACATTACCTGTGTACCATTCGCTATCGTCAATAATCTTTTCACCTGTAACGGTAAAATCATCAACTGACGGAGAATCAATATAGTTGATAACCAATCTATATGTTTTCGATACCTCGTTGTAGCAATCATCGGCAAGCTTTTTCGCCGTTACGGTGATGACGCCCGTTTTACTCTGCGAATCGGAGAATTTTACCTCACCCGTTGTTGCGTTAACGGTTGCGCCGATTGTATTGCTTGCAATCGTATAATTGACTGCGCCGTCTCCGTATCCCTTTGAATCGGGAACAGATGTGTTCTCGTCATATACTATTTCGTTAGTATATGATTTAATTCCGTAATACTTTTTAACAGTTGAGCCGTCACGGAACGAAAATGACTGATTAGCCTTGTTTACAACAAGGGAATAATAAGCCTTCTTTTCATTATAATTATCGTCGCCTTCTCTCTGTCTCTTATACACATCTCCGAGCCCACGAGACGTAGAGGAATCGC
>CAMFQI010000249.1 GCA_945980015.1 uncultured Eubacterium sp.
TAAGCGAAGCTACCGGCGTGAATTTCCATTTCGCCGTGAATGATAAGCACGAGGACATATTGATGTATCAGCGTGTTGAAGGCTGACAGACAAACAATAAACCGACTTGAGCCGTAATGACTTCAAGTCGGTTTGTTGTTTAGTCAACCTGTGTATAGAAAACCTCAAGCACTAATTCCATTAATGCGTCCTCGTCCGGAACAAACTGTGCGTTTATGATTGCCGGATTTGAGGGCAATGGATGTAGCGTTGTCTCACCTGTCAGGCTGTAGCTTTCAAAGCTTGTGATGTTTTTTGAAAGCATAAGCTGAGCGAGATATGTTGCGTTGTTGAGCGTTATGTTTGTTTGGCTGTACTGTGTCGCCGTGTTGTAAAGGTCGGACACAACGTTGAAATCGCTTTTTACTGCGCCCAAAACCTGATTTGCAAACGCCTTAACGTATTGCATTTGCCTTTCGCCTCTTTCGTAGGCGGCGGTTGCTCTGTCCATATCACGTGAACGAACATAAGCCTCTGCCATATCACCCTTGAGAGTGACCTCCTTGCCCTTTGTTATTCCTGCGTTTGGAATATCATAAAGAGCGGTGAGAGTAACTCCGCCGACAGCGTCGTTGATTGGTTTAATACCCTCTAAATTCAAAGCAAAATATTTGTCGATAGGAACGCCGTAGAGTATTCTGCTCATAGCCTTTGTGACGTTCTTACAGCTTTGCTCGCCTCCGTCACCGTACGAGTACGAAAGCGTAAGTTGAACATTTTTCGTGGTAAGAAAAACGCCGTTATCCGAGTAAATATCAATGTCTACCATTGTGTCACGGGGGAGGGATATAACCTTCATTTCGCCTGTTTGAGTGTCAATTACGGCAAGCATATCCGCATCGGCACAGCCTAAATTCAGTGCGTCCCTGACCTCGTAATATCTCTCATCAATGCCCATAAATGCGATGTTGATAAGGTTGGTATTGTACTGATAATTGTGTCCGTTATAGCTGATTGTTTCCTTGTAGTTTTCCGAAACCTCCG
This sequence comes from uncultured Eubacterium sp., assembly GCA_945980015.1. Taxonomy (GTDB): domain Bacteria; phylum Bacillota; class Clostridia; order Oscillospirales; family Acutalibacteraceae; genus Eubacterium_R. The sequence continues at coordinate 1,024 of CAMFQI010000249.1, forward strand.
CAACGGAAGTCAAATCGTCCTTACCCTGATTTAGCAGTATGAAATACGCAGAGCCCGTACCTCCTACCAAAAGCGCAAATATCAGCACTAACGATATGACAACCTTTGCCCATACAGGCATTTTCTTTTTCTTCTTTTTTGAAGAATGGGAGGAATGAGAATGACTGTGGTGTGATGAAGAATGTGACGAACGGTGCGACGACGAATGAGAGCCGGATGAGTGATGATGTGACGATGAATGATGTGACGAGTGATGACCCGACGAACTGTGGTGCGAATGTTGGTGCGAGGAGCTGTGGTGCGACGAATGATGATGCTCACCGTCGTCGGACGCTTTTTCCGGCTGCTTAACAGAGTCATAGCTTTCGTTAAGAATTAAGCTTATTTCGTCCTCGGCTGACTGAGTTTGACTTTCTATGCTGAGAGAGTCGCTTTTTTCCTTTTCGTTTGTTGTGCCGAACAAAATGCTTTCGCTGTCATTTGAGTTTAAGCTTGGATCAATTTGTCTTTTCATTGTTTACTAATACTCCGCATACTAAATATCTGTTATTTTTTTGACCTGTGATACAGGTTGAAAGTACAACGATTTTGTCGTTGACCGTTATTTCCTTATCAAGATTTTCCCTGACATTTTTGTTTGTTGACGTCGGGTTTTGAATCATGGCGATAAATTCCTCAAAGGTGTTGTTTGATTGGAAATTAAAGCTGTTGAGAATGTGTCTGTCGTCATATTTGAACGCAGAAACGGTTTGATATGTCAGCTTTGAATTAGGAGTATAAATATAAAAATACTCGTTTTCGTCAAATACCTGCTTGTCCTCAAAATTGTGCAGGGTAGTGAAGAATGTATCACCGTAGCCGTTGTGACCGTAGATTACGGTTACTCTGTCATTAAAGCTCGTTGTGTTGAGACTTTGAGTATAAACGGCACCCGAGGCGGAATACTTCTTGTCGGTAGCACTGTGCTTCAGGTAAAAGTCGTCCGATACCGTGCTTTGTAAAACAGGGTAGTCAACCTTTGTTCCGGGAACTGTTATCCAAGCGTAAATTTCGTCGTTTGTTTCTTTTAAGGAAGCAAAATCAATAGGGTTTTCAACGGTTGCCTCCTGCGTTGTTGTTATTTGCGTAAGCTTTGAAGCGTCTTTTTCGGCATTGATACGGTCGTAGAAATATTTTACAGTCATAGCAGTACCGACTGCGATAAGCACTATCGCAATGAGCAAAATAACAACCCTAACGCCGTTTTTCTTTTTGTTGTTGCTTTCGTTTGATATAGACATACAGATTTTTCCTTTAGCATAAAATAAAGACCTATAACAGCAGTTACAGGTCTTTTAGATTTTTATTAATTAGTCTCTCTTCTTTAATGCTGCCAACATAGCAACGCCTGCGCCTGCAACTGCGATACCGCCGATAGCAACGCCTGTACTCGGAGATTTACCCGAAGTATCCTTGTCGCTTGTTGACGGAGTGGTCGGAGTAGTCGGAGTAGTCGGAACATTAACCTTTGCGTTAGCAACGAAGTTCTTGTTTGCGCCTGAAGCGGTAAGCTGAATTGTGATTGTCTTTCCGTTTTCGCTTACAACAGTATAGTCGCTTGTTTCAAGACCGTTGAACTCCCAACCTAAAAATTCATAGTTACCACCGTATGTGAATGTGTATTCCATCGGGTTTGCAGGAGAAACAACGAATGTTACATCGTTTGAGTTTTGACCGTTTACCTGACCTGAAACAACGCCCGGATTAACCGGCTCCTCGCTGTTTACGGTTGCAGCCATAACCGGCATAACCGAAAGAGCGCCCAATGAAAGTACCATCATAACTGACAGAATAACTGAGATAAGCTTTTTCATAATATAACCTGTCTCTTATACACATCTGACGCTGCCGACGAAGGCTTAGGTG
>CAMFQI010000250.1 GCA_945980015.1 uncultured Eubacterium sp.
TCGTCACAGCCTCGCTGACTGCGGTTTTAAGTTCGGTCAGCTCTTCAATTGTCGGGTCAAGAGGTCCCGCAAACGCCGACACAACCATTCGGCAAAAGCTCTCGTTTATGCTTTTACTGTCTACAACAAGCTTAAATTCATTCGTCACAATCATTTTCATTTCTCCTTTATTATTGCGATGCTTCCGAGTCCGGCAAGCTCCATAATTTTTTTGGTTGAGGCGGTAACATTGCGTATTTCAAGCGTTGCACTAAAGCCCTGAAGCACTCTGTATCTGCCCATAACAAGACCTATTCCCGACGAATCCATAAACGCCACATTCTTAAAATCAAGTATCAAATGCTGAGGCTTGATAAAGCTCAAGGCGTTGTCGATTTTGTCCCTGATGTCAACTGCGGTATGGTGGTCAATATCGCCGTAAAGATAGGCAATAACAAGATTTCCGCTTGATTCGATTGTTACATTCACAAAAATCACTCCAAATAAAAAAATACCAATCTGCTAACACAATAACAGATTGGCGGTGTAAAATTTGTTGAATTATGAAATCAAATCAATTATTTCTCGAATAAGATAAAACGAGCCGCAAACGAGACTGACGCTACTTTGTTGCACTGCTTGGCACGGGCTTTCATTAACCTCGACATTGTCGCAGTATTTTTTTGCATATTCAGAAAGCTCACAAGCTGAAACAGCTCTTTTGTTATCAACGCTCGTGCAGATTATTTTTTTGCATTTTGGCGCAACGAAGGACAAATAGCCGTCTATATCCTTATCCCTCATCATACCGATAACGGCAGTTTCGTTATTTATTATGTGCGACAGCTCTCTGCCTGCCTGCAAATTGTGGCCTCCGTCAAGAAGAATGTTTCCTATTCTTTGCTGACGAGCCGGAGGCTTAAAGAACTTTCTTGCTTCACAGCCGAGATAATCAAGCACACGATTTGCAAGCTCAATATTATCACGCTCAAAATCACCTGTATCGCAGTATCTAAAACAGGGTGAATTATCCCTGATTATTCCCTCTTTTTCCCTCGTTATTTCTTCAACTGTATTGCCCAAAAAATCGGTATGGTCAAGAGATATCGAAGTCAATACCGAACAGACATTTTCCTTTTCGACGTTAGTGCTGTCGCCTCTGCCGCCCATTCCGCATTCAACGACGGCGTAATCAACGTTATTATCGGCGAAGTATTTATACATAACGGCGGTCAAAAATTCAAATTCGGTACAATCATTTTCGTTATATTTGCTAACATAAAATGCAAAATCCTCTTTGGTGATATATTCGCCGTTAATTTGAATTTGCTCACGGTAATCGAATATCCACGGAGAAGTGAAAAGCCCGACCTTAAAGCCGTTTGCGGCAAGCGAGCAAGCGATATAATGAGCGAGCGTTCCCTTTCCGTTTGTTCCTGCGATATGAATAATTTTAATTTTATCCTGAGGATTATCCATTTTTTCAAGCAAGGCATAAATACGGCTAAGCCCCGGCTGAATACCGAGGCTTAGCTTCTTTGTTACATAATCAAGAGACTGATTATAGTTCATTATCCGATTTCCTCAATTGAGCTTTTAATCTGTGCGATTTTTTCGACGAGCTTTGCGGCGTCCTCACGATTTTGGGCTACTACCTTTTCGGGCGCTTTGTTTACAAAGCCGGGATTATTGAGCTTCTTATTAATGAAGTCAAGCTTATCCTGTGCGGCGGAAAGCTCCTTTTCAAGACGTTTTTTCTCCGCTTCAAAGTCGATAAGGTCACCCATAGGGATATAAACCTTTGCATCATTGGTTATGATAGTTACAACATTATTCAATCCGTCAAACGCACTGTCTTGAACCTCAACATCGCTTGCTGAAGCAAGGCGAATGATAAACTCTGCGCCTGACTTGAACACATCGGCATCGGATGTTTCGACATAAACCTTTGCCTTCTTTGACGGAGGTATATTCATTTCGGCTCTACGGTTACGAATTGCACGAATAACCGTCATAACCTTTTGAGTTTCCTCTTCCTCGGTTTTGAAGTTAAGGCTTTCGTCATAATTGCACCAAGAGGATACCATAATGCTTTCGTCATTATGAGGAATGGCCTGATATATTTCCTCGGTAATAAACGGCATAAAGGGGTGAAGCAGCTTCAAGATATAAGTAAGAACGAAAACGAGAACTGCCTTGACGTTTTCCTTTGCCTTTTCGTCATCACCCTGCAATCTGATTTTTGCAATTTCGATATACCAGTCGCAGTAAATATCCCAAATGAAGTCGTAAAGCTTTTGTACTGCGATACCAAGCTCATATTTTTCAAGGTTCTCGGTTACTTCTTTGGCAAGAGTATTTGCCTTTGAAATAATCCATTTATCAACAGTAAGCAATTCCTGTGGCAAGCCTTGATAATCATAATCCTCACCGAGATACATCATAACAAATCTTGCCGCATTCCAAAGCTTGTTAGCAAAATTACGGGAAGCCTTTACCTTTTCGTCGGAAAATCTCATATCATTTCCCGGAGAATTACCCGTTGCAAGAGTAAAGCGAAGCGCGTCTGCTCCGTATTCATCAATTATTTCAAGCGGGTCGATACCGTTACCGAGAGATTTGGACATCTTTCTGCCCTGTGCGTCACGAACAAGACCGTGAATAAGCACAGTATCAAACGGTGCTTTATCGGTATATGCAAGACCGGAGAAAATCATACGGCTTACCCAAAAGCCGATAATATCGTAGCCTGTAACGAGGGTATTAGTCGGGTAATATTTCTTCAAGTCCTCTGTTTGCTCAGGCCAACCGAGAGTTGAGAACGGCCAGAGTGCAGAAGAAAACCAAGTATCGAGAGTGTCGGGGTCTTGCTCAATATTCTTTGAGCCGCACTTTGAACAGGTGCAAACATCGTCCTTTGATACAGTCGTTGCACCGCAGTCGTC
>CAMFQI010000251.1 GCA_945980015.1 uncultured Eubacterium sp.
ACCGACCGAGCCGGCAGGCGAGACAGCTGTCACGAAGTGACTGAGGGGATAAAAGTAAAATTAAAACCGCAGTTCAAAGCCTGCGGTTTTAATTGTTTTTATTTAATTGTATTTCGTGCAATTTCAACCTGCTTTAGCACATTTTCGCTGCACGGAGAACCTACGACCTTTCTGTCGTTTACACATTTTTCAAGATTAATAGCCTCGTATACGCCCTCGTCGAACAAATCGCAAATTGCCTTGTATTCGCCAATCGGCAATGTTTCGAGCGTTAGCCCCTTGTCAATGCAAAGTGCAACAAGCTCGCCCGTGCATTTGTAGGCGTCCCTGAACGCAAGTCCCTTGCCGACGAGATAATCGGCGCAGTCTGTAGCATTGATGAAGCCCTTTGCTGCCGCAAGTCGCATATTGTCCTTTAGTACGGTCATCGTGTCAATCATCGGAGTGAACGCCGTCAGACACATTTTAACCGTGTCAACTGCGTCAAATATCGCTTCCTTGTCCTCCTGCATATCCTTGTTGTATGCAAGTGCAATGCCCTTCATAACAGTCAAAAGAGTGGTTAAATCGCCGAAAACTCTGCCGCTTTTTCCTCTTACAAGCTCCGCAATGTCGGGGTTTTTCTTTTGCGGCATAATTGACGAGCCGGTTGAAAATGCGTCGTCAAGCTCTATGAATTTGAACTCCCAGCTGCACCACATTATAATTTCCTCGCTGAAGCGTGAAAGATGCACCATAATGAGCGATAACGCTGATGCAAGCTCAATGCAAAAATCTCTATCCGATACGCCGTCAAGTGAATTTTGAGTTACACCGTCGAAGCCTAGCAAATCGGCAACCATCTCTCTGTTGAGCGGATATGTCGTTCCTGCCAATGCACCTGAGCCGAGCGGACATATATTCATTCTTTTTTTTACGTCGCTGAGCCTGTCGATATCCCTCAAAATCATACTGCAATACGCCATAAGATGATGACCAAATGTAATCGGCTGAGCCCTTTGAAGATGCGTGTAGCCGGGCATAATGGTTGCGCTGTGCTCCTGCGCTTTGTTGCAGAGAACCTCAACAAGAGATTTCAGCAATACTGTAATTTCATCAATTTCCTTGCGTAATGTAAGACGAATATCAGCGCAACCTGGTCGTTTCTTGACCTTGCGGTGTGAAGTCGCTTGCCTGTTTGACCGAGCCTTGATGTCAGCTCACCCTCGATAAAGGTGTGAATATCCTCAGCCGTCATATCTATCTCAAGCTCACCGCTTTTGATTTCGCCGAGTATTTTGTCAAGCTCGTTTACGATTTTTTCGCTCTCGCTTTTATCAATAATTCCTGTTGCACCGAGCATTGTTGCGTGTGCTATTGAGCCTTTTATGTCTTCCTCAAACATTCTGCTGTCGAAGCCTATTGAGGAATTGAAATCGTTTGTTTCCTTTGCAAGCTCTTTTTTGAACCTGCCTTTCCATAGCTGTGCCATATCGAAAGCCTTTCGTTTTATACAATAATGCCTCCCTTGTTAAAGGGAGGGGGACCGCTTGCGGTGGAGATACAAATGTTTTTCAATCCTATTTGCCTCCCTTGTTAAAGGGAGGGGGACCGCTTGCGGTGGAGGGATTCATATTATTCCTCGTTCCTCTTTTGGTCAAGCAACGCCTTAACCTTTATCGACAAACCGAAGAGATTAATAAATCCTGCTGCGTCAGCCTGATTGTATGCGCCGCCGTCGTCACCGAATGAAGCAACGTTTTCGTCGTAAAGTGTGTACGGTGAGGTGATGCCTGCGTTGATTACATTACCTTTGTAAAGCTTGAGTTTAACGTCACCTGTAACCGTCTTTTGTGTTTCGTCAACAAAAGCCGAAAGTGCCTGACGAAGCGGAGTAAACCATAAGCCGTTGTATACAAGCTCGCCGAATTTCTGTGCAACAAGCTTTTTGTAGTGTTGTGTTTCCTTGTCGAGCGTGATTGTTTCGAGCATATCGTGAGCCTTGTAGAGAATTTCACCGCCCGGAGTTTCATATACGCCACGTGACTTCATACCTACAAGACGGTTTTCAACGATGTCGAGAAGACCGATGCCGTTTTCACCGCCGAGCTTGTTGAGTGTTTCGACTATTGTAAGCGGCGACATATCCTCGCCGTTGATTGCAGTAGGAACGCCCTGCTCAAAATGAATTGTGATGTAGGTCGGCTTGTCGGGTGCCTGTTCGGGTGATACGCCCATTTCAAGGAAGCCGTCCTTGTTGTACTGCGGCTCGTTTGCCGGATCCTCAAGGTCAAGTCCTTCGTGTGAAAGATGCCATACATTCTTGTCCTTTGAGTAGTTTGTTTCACGGTTTATTTTAAGCGGAATGTTGTGCGCCTCTGCATACTCGATTTCCTGCTCACGAGAAACGATATCCCACTCACGCCACGGTGCGATGATTTCCATTTCGGGTGCAAAAGCCTTTAATGTAAGCTCAAAACGTACCTGGTCGTTGCCCTTGCCTGTACAACCGTGGCAAATTGCGTCTGCGCCCTCTTTCTTTGCAATCTCAGCAAGTCCTTTTGCAATGCAAGGTCTTGCGTGAGATGTGCCGAGCAAATATTTTTCGTAATCTGCGCCCGCCTTTAAGCAGGGGAAGATGTAATCAGCAACATATTCTTCCTTGAGGTCGAGAACGTAAAGCTTTGATGCGCCTGTTTTGAGTGCCTTTTCCTCAAGTCCGTCAAGCTCCGTGCCCTGTCCTACGTCGCCGCTTACCGCAATAACCTCGCAGTTGTTATAGTTTTCCTTGAGCCACGGAATGATGATTGATGTATCAAGTCCGCCGCTGTATGCAAGTACTACTTTTTTAATATTCTTCTTGTCCATAATAAGAACTCCTTTTCGTTTGATTTCGTAACTGTTCCTATTATATCATCATAATTTGTAATTGCAACCCTT
>CAMFQI010000252.1 GCA_945980015.1 uncultured Eubacterium sp.
CTAATGTTGTTTATTCAACCGAATACGCATCGCAGCAGGAGGTTGATTCTGCGTCTAAACAATTAGAGGTTGCTCTCAATTCTCTTGTTAAGATGGATATGGTTGATGTTTCTGTAAATATCGAGGGCAATGGTTCTGTTTATTACGGTGATGAAGTAATATCTCAAAATACTGTATTATCTGTTAAAAACGGCGGTTCAATTTTGCTTTCAGCCGAAGCGGATAATGACAATCAATTTGAGGGCTGGTATAATCAAGACGGAAACTTGATTACTGCAAATCCCGAGTTTACCGTAACTGTTGACGGCTTTGTTTCGCTTACTGCAAAATTTGTTCCGATAGTTTACGTTCAAGATGTAGAAATCACCGTAAACTCAGAAAGTGTTGAGCGTAAGCATTTGAACGTAGGTACTGTCGCTAATTATTCAAAGCAGTCTGCTGATATAGGATATATTGTTAATCCGTCTAATCCGACAAGCTATTTTGTCAGATATTATTTGGGTGCGGATTGCTATAATTTAACGCTTGATACAACTACTGTTCACCCAATAGAAAATGAAATTGCTTACGGCACGGTATATGTAAGCATTACCGATTTGAATTCCGGTAAGGTGTTTACGGACAGCGTCTCACTTGCATTTTCAAAGTATCATGTAACAAGTGTAAAGGCTTCAACAAATGAGCTGATATTTAACGGAGAAAATTCAGCAGGACAAAATGTCAACATTGAATACGGCTCGTCCTCTGCGATTTATAATGCGTCTGTAAGAAGAGGATATGTTGTTGTAGATAATACCGATATTGCAAGTGCATCAACCGTAATTGGTGATAACGGAAGCTATGTAAGTGTTGTTCCTAAATCAATAGGTACAACCTCTGCAACATTTTATGCTTATGACGGAGATTATTCATGCTCGTTTAGAATAAAGGTTTATGCCGATAAGTCTGCTCTTTCTCAGGCTCTTGACATTGCGAATACTCTTAATAGCGAGGATTATACCGAGGAAACCTTTAATTCTTTGCCTCCCGTTATTGATTATGCAACACAGATTTATAATACCGAATATGCTACTCAGGATGAGGTTGACTTGGCAACGTCGTCACTAAATGAGGTTATGTCTACTCTTGTTTTGAGAGACCTTGTAACCGTAAACGCTGTTAGCGGTGATAACGGAAGTGTAAGTATTAATGATGAAAGCGTATCAATCTTAAGAATTATGAGGGGTGAATCCGTAACTCTTAAAGCCGTTGCAGACGAAGACTATATGTTTGACGGTTGGTATGAAAACGGTGAAAGGATAAGCGTCAATTCCGAATATACTTTTAATGCCGAAAAGGCTGTATCGCTTATTGCAAAGTTTGTTCCGATTCCATATATTACAAAGGTTGTCATAACCTATGACGGCGTTGAAACGGACTTTGCGCAGGTAAGTGTTTCAAGTCTCGGAAAATATACAAAATATAGTGCTTCATTCAATGTCAATGTTTATCCTGAAAATGCAGACTATACTGTAATAGGATACAGTATAGAGGACGTTAATAATAATTTGAGCATAACCTCAAATACCGTAAAGCCGGCTTCAAACAATGCCGCTTACGGCAAGGTTGTTGTCAGCGTTCAGGACAATTATTCGGGCAAGATTTATAAAGATGTAATTTATCCTTCCTTTGCGAAGGTTCAGGTGCAATCTGTAAGCGTGAGTCCTACATCTTTATCTTTTGATACTCCGTCGTCACCGAGCGCAAATATTACTGCGTCGTATAAAGGCTCAACATCAATTTCGACTCCCAATATAAAAGCGGGATTTTATGTAAGCACCAATGAAAAAGTTGCTAGTGTAAATAATGTAGGAACTGTTACACCGAAAGGTAAGGGAAGCTGTGAGATTATTTTCTATGCTTATGACGGCGGTGCACAGGCTTCAACAAGCGTTACGGTAAATGCTCTTGATACGGTTAGCGGAAGAATCGTTGCAATGATTTCTCCGGAAGCGGATTACGGTGAAATGGGTGTCGAAAATGCCGTTGTTACAATAGGTGAAGATTATGCAACAACCGACAGTAACGGTTACTTTACAGTAAGCATTTCGGATAATACCGTTAATACTGCGGTTATAACTTATTCTCACGGTATAACGAGAAATATTGATATTTCAAATGCAGCCGCCGATTTAGGAGCCATTCCGATCGTTGCCTGTGACGGTATTAAGGATGGAAGAATAAATGCAAAGGATTACGCTTATTTTATGAAGAATAATGCAAGCGAGGAAATGCTGCAAATAGTAAATAATTTCTATGGCTTTAGCATTTATACACAGGATTTTTATGATAATTTATAATAATACTGTTTAATTTCTCATACAAAAAACGAGGCTGACACAATTATTCAGCCTCGTTATTTATTTGCTTACAATCCCATTGAGATTGAAATAGCGTTATTAATCTTTGTCATATCACTGCTGGGTAAGGTACCCATTTTTTCCTTAAGCCTTCGCTTATCTATTGTTCGCACCTGTTCAAGAAGAACAACGCTGTCTTTGGCAAGTCCGCAGTCACCTGCGTTTACTTCAATATGAGTAGGTAAGCTTGTTTTGCCCTGTTGACTTGTTATTGCAGCGGCAATAACTGTTGGCGAAAATTTATTTCCTATGTCATTTTGAACGATTAATACCGGACGTACGCCGCCCTGCTCACTTCCGATTACCGGACTTAAATCGGCATAGTAAATATCACCGCGTTTTATTGTCATTTTTTTCACCCTTTGTAAATTTGTTTCATTATTATTTTTACCTCTTTTTTCAGTTTTTAATCATCTGTTACATATTATTCAGAAATGGAATTTTTGTCGAAAAAAAGTTGTATAATAATTGTCAAATTTGCAAAAAATATAATTATGACTGCTAATAAT
>CAMFQI010000253.1 GCA_945980015.1 uncultured Eubacterium sp.
GATTCCTCTACGTCTCGTGGGCTCGGAGATGTGTATAAGAGACAGCGTTTTCTGACGGCAAGCTGACAACAGGCATAAAAAGTCCGTATATCCGCAAGGTGCTTGAGGAATTATACGAGGCAGGTGCGCCCGAGGAAATACTGTATTCATCAAAGCCGCATATCGGAACAGACAGGCTTGCTGTAGTTGTTAAGAACATACGAAAGAAGATTGAAAAGCTCGGCGGCGAAGTAAGACTTGAATGTAAACTCGACAAGCTTCATATCGCAAACAAGGCCGTTCAGGGCGTTTCGTACATTCATCACGGCGAGAGATTCGACATAGAAACGGACAGCGTGATTATGGCAATAGGACACAGTGCAAGAGATACCGTCGAAATGCTCTACAATTTGGGCGTTGAAATTATACAAAAGCCGTTCAGCGTGGGTGCAAGAATTGAGCATCCTCAAAGCCTGATAAACAAGTCGCAATACGGAAAATTCGCCAACCATCCGAAGCTTGGCGCAGCTGATTACAAGCTGTCGTGTCACGGGCTTCACGAAAGAGGAGCGTACACATTTTGTATGTGTCCCGGAGGAACGGTTGTTGCGGCGGCAAGCGAAAAAGAGGGCGTTATCGTAAACGGTATGAGCACGCTAGCACGTGACGGTGAAAACGCAAATTCAGCCCTGCTCGTCGGTATTGAGCCAAAGGATTTTCCGTCGGAGCATCCGCTTGCGGGAATTTACTATCAGCGTGAAATAGAAAACACGGCGTTCAAGTTGGCAGGCTCGGATTATTCGGCACCTGCTCAGCTCGTCGGCGACTTCCTTAAGGGTCAGGAAAGCAGGTCGCTCGGAAGCGTTCAGCCAACCTGCGCAACGGGAGTTACGCTGACAAATCTCGACTACTGTCTGCCGTCAAGGGTTTCGGCTACTATGAAATCGGCTATTGTCGAAATGGACAAAAAGCTCAACGGCTTCAATTTGTATGACGCCGTACTCACTGCACCCGAAACAAGAAGCTCGTCAAGTGTAAGAATTTTGCGTGACGAATTTTTGGAGTGCAACATTCAGGGAATTTATCCCTGCGGCGAGGGTGCAGGCTATGCCGGAGGAATAATATCCGCCGCAGTTGACGGTATAAAATGCGCTCACAGTGTGCTTTCCGACGAGCATTACAAAATAGGTTGACCTATCGACTGTAATAGGTTATAATATAAGGCAATAAAATTTGGAGGAAAAATATATGCTTAATACAGAAAAATCCTTAGACCAGATTGTTTCGCTTTGTAAGGGCAGAGGCTTTGTTTATCCGGGAAGCGAAATCTACGGCGGACTTGCAAACACATGGGATTACGGTCCGCTCGGCGTAGAGCTTAAAACAAACATCAAGGACGCTTGGAGAAAGAAGTTTATCCAGGAAAACAAATATAATGTAGGGCTTGACTCTGCTATTCTTATGAATCCTCAAACTTGGGTTGCTTCGGGACATCTCGGCGGCTTCTCAGATCCGCTTATGGACTGCTGCGAGTGTAAAACACGTCACAGAGCCGACCAGCTTATTGAGGACTTCGACGGCACAAATGTTGCAGGCTGGAGCAACGAGGAATTAAGCGCATACATCAACGAGCACAACATTCCCTGTCCAAACTGCGGCGCTCATAATTTTACGGACATTCGTCAGTTCAATCTTATGTTCAAGACCTTCCAGGGTGTAACCGAGGATAGCAAGGACGAGATTTATCTCCGTCCCGAAACAGCACAGGGTATTTTTGTTAACTTCGCTAATATCCAAAGAACAACAAGAAAAAAGGTGCCCTTCGGCGTTGCACAAATCGGTAAGTCTTTCAGAAACGAAATCACACCGGGCAAGTTCATTTTCCGTGTTCGTGAATTTGAACAAATGGAGCTTGAGTTCTTCTGCAAGCCGGGTACCGACCTTGAGTGGTTTGAATATTGGAGAGGCTTTTGCAGAGATTGGCTTTACAGCCTGAACATCAGCCCTGAAAACCTCCGTCTTCGTGACCACGACCCCGAGGAGCTTTGCTTCTACTCAAAGGCAACAACTGACTTTGAATATCTCTTCCCATTTGGCTGGGGCGAGCTTTGGGGCGTTGCAGACAGAACAGACTACGACCTCACTCAGCACATCAACACCTCGGGCAAAAACCTCGAATATTTCGACGGCACAACAAACGAGAGATACATTCCATATGTTATTGAGCCGTCGCTCGGCGTTGAGCGTTTGTTCCTTGCAGTGCTTTGCGAAGCATATGACGAAGAGGTGCTTGATGAAGAAAAGAACGATACCCGTATCGTAATGCACTTCCACCCTGCTCTTGCACCGTTCAAGTGCGCAGTTCTTCCGCTTTCAAAGAAGCTCAACGAACAGGCTGAGGAAGTATTCCAAAATCTTTCAAAGAAGTTTATGGTTGACTACGACGATGCAGGTTCAATCGGTAAGAGATACCGCCGTCAGGACGAAATCGGTACTCCGTACTGTATCACTTATGACTTTGATTCTGTTGATGACAACTGCGTTACAGTTCGTGACAGAGATACAATGGAACAGGTTAGACTTCCTATTTCCGAGCTTGAGGCATTCATCGAAGAAAAAATCAAGTTCTAAAATTCAATAATTATCACAACAGGGCTGAAAATTCAGTCCTGTTATTTTTATCAAAAAACATAAAAAACAACCGGGATTCACAAAAATGTGAATCCCGGTGTTTTAACTAATTATCTATTTATTATTTTTCAACATTCGTAGCCTTTACAAAGGTTTCGGAATCTGTTGTGTAGGTAACGGTTACTGTGTCACCTGCGTTTACGAGAAGAACATTCATACATTCGTTAACCGAAATGTAATAATACTTATTCTCGATTTGGAGATAGTAAACGGTGTTGCCGTTATTAACCG
>CAMFQI010000254.1 GCA_945980015.1 uncultured Eubacterium sp.
ACACCTAAGCCTTCGTCGGCAGCGTCAGATGTGTATAAGAGACAGATGCTGCTGTAATGCTTACTTCAATAGTCTTATCCGAGAAGATTGTACCGATAAGTACATTGTCCTGACCGCCACGCTTCTCAGTCTTTGTCTGAGAGATAGTAACGGCGGCAGAAGTGTTTGCCTTTGCTACGAAAGCAACTTCGCCCTGATACTCAAAAATAGCATCAGCGGTCTTAGGCAGAAACGTAAAACCTTTATTTTCGTTAGCCATAATTCTTTGTCCTTTCTTTTGTTATTTTTTCAAAAAATATTTATCAATCAACGCATTGCTGCGCTGTTTACTTAACCAGTGAGGAATATCGCCCTTAAACGACACCAAGCCTGACATAGAAGCAGAATAACAAATAACGTAGTTTTCACGATGAAGAATTTTCTGCACAAGACGATTAAATCTACGAACACTCATAGATTTTATCTCTTTAACGCTAGAACACTTTAATTCCAGCATAATAGCTTCTTGGCAATCCTCTAAAGTTGCTTTAGGCTCCTTATCATTAGCTTCCTCTGCTTCAATATATTTTTTAATGTCATTATGAATAAACTCGTCATTCACTTCAAAGCCGTTCTGTTCCAATATTATTTTTCGGAACGCTTCAAACTGCTTGGCAGTAAATGACTTGTCGTCAACCTGCAACTGCCAATATCCGTTTTTTGGAGCAAATGTAACCTTTTGCCCTTTGAATATAAGTTCGCACAACTTACATAAACTTCCGCACAAAGTAACCATCGTAATGTTGCGAGCATTCCATTCAATGTCATCTTTGTGCTTTAAAGGTTCGGTTAAAAAGTAAAGACGAGGTAAAACTGCATACTCCTCATTTGGATAATCAAGAGGGTCAAATATCAAACATTGAACGCATTGATTAAGTTCAATTATGTCTGCATATTCGACGGGGTAGAAAAGCACATCTTCATATGAAATTGGTTCATCAAAACAAAGTTGCTGCTGATACTTTGCATCAAACGTCTCCCGTGTCACTGAGGAATTTTGCGACATTCACATCAACTCCTTCGAGAGTAATTACACGACAAATGTGTTTGTAGTCCAATGCGTCCTCGAGGTCTGATTTTAACGCAAAATTTCCAAGCCAAGTTCTATCCTCCGAATTGGCCATAGTTGCAAGACCGTTGATTATCTCGCCGTCGATGTAGTCAATACGGGTTATATCCAAACTTTCATCTTCCATCATAATTTTATCCTGATGTGCTACAATGAATATCTGAATTGTCGCACGAGCCACAAACGCATTCTTAATATCTCTAAGACGCATTTCGGGAAAACCCGCACGTACCATTATGTAGCACCGCTTTTCCTCAACTGTTTCAACGAAGCGACGGTAGGGAAGAATTACTTTACCGATAAGCTCCTCTGGATTGTCTGGGTCATAGTCAGGATAATCCAAAGCTTTCACAACGTTTGGCAGACTTACAATGTATTTCATTATCGCCCTCTTGTATGAAGCGACTGCGTTATATTTATTTGCCACCGGACTTCACCCCCTTTAATACAATAGGAAGTTTGTATTCACAAGTGGGAGTGTCCGCACTGTCGGAAAGCACAAGAGTAATAACCTTGCCAAGTAAAGAGAAATCTTCCGGCACAGAAAGCTTTACAGCATTGCCGTTAATATCCATAACGACTTTATCTACAACATCAGATTCGCCTTCCAGTTTCCAGACAGCGTTGGCAAACACATTGTCAAACTTTGCAGTAAACACCTTTGCCCGTTTGCCAATCTGAACCTGAGCCTGACCTTTGTATTCAATCGAACAGGAGCCTTCTGCCTTTGGATAAACCCTGTCGTTTTTGTAATAATCGGCAATCATAAGTTCAGGATTGTCTGTTACTTCGTTGTACGCACACTCAGCAAAGATAAATTCAATTGCACCTTTTTCAGGACGACCTACAAAGTTTTCACGCCTTGTAAACACATCGCTGTTGGAAAGCATAAATGCCGTAGGGTGACTACCTGACGTGTTGATTATCGGCATATAAAAATCCAAATCCAAAAGGAATCTGTCGTCACGCCGTAAAGTCACAGTTTCTTCATCAACAGGAAGCTTGACCTTAACCTGAAATTCAATTTCTTGAAAGACGTTAGAGTCACGTACACCTGTAGCATACTTCGCTGCATTTTCCGCATAGCCAATGCGTTCAACAATACTGCCATCACGTCTACTCAGCCAGCGAACTACACAATTACACAGAATGCATTCTGCCTTCGGATATATCTGGTCATTTAAATCAACCGTCGTTACAAACCATTTGGCATTATACGCATCAATGATATCGCCGACGTGAATCTCAGCATCAGGTCTGGCAATAATTTTCTTCTTGTCAAGCGTCGTGCCGTTATATATGATAAATTCCTGTGGCTCGCCATTACGCAAGGTATCGTACTGATAATCAGAACTTCTGTGAAAATATTTATTCACATTTCTTTTGAGGTTAGCGATCTTTGTATCCTTCCAATGATTAAGACCTGTGGAGCCGTGTATAGCTCGAATATACTTCATATCCATCAGCTATCACCGTCTTCCGCATATGCTTCATAATCAATCATTATCTGTTCACCGCTTTTGCGATCCCTGTCCTGATAATTCTTCAGCATACTGAACCTCCCACGACTAAAGTCGTAGGGTTCTCGGTCAATAACTCTAAAGAGTTAAGTATCACCGAGCTATCCCCGTAGTTCCTACGGTTCTTATATATTATTTAACTTATTTGTCTCAATCCTTCATTCAGAATATTGATTGAAGCATTTATATCTCTATCTAATTCTGAATGGCAATTAGGACATATCCAACTTCTAATATCTTCTGATTTCTTGCCGTCTCTATAGCCACAACAA
>CAMFQI010000255.1 GCA_945980015.1 uncultured Eubacterium sp.
GACAGAGGTAAGCTTTTCATAGGTCCCGGCGTTGAGGTTTACGAGGGTATGATTGTCGGCGAATGTGCAAAGGACGAGGACATTGTTTGTAACGTCTGCAAGAAAAAGCACGTAACGAACACTCGTGCAAGCGGAAGCGACGAAGCGTTAAAGCTCGTTCCGCCGACAACGCTTTCTCTTGAGCAGAGTATGGAATTTCTTGCCGACGACGAGCTTTTGGAGGTTACGCCTAAATCTATTCGCCTGCGCAAAACAATACTCAACAAGGAATTAAGACTAAAGGCAGAAAGCAGAAAAAGATAATATGAAAAACAAAGGAGCTGCCGACATATACGGCGTGCTCCTTGCTCTTATATAACATATTTATAATTTTCGACCTTCGCTATTAATCAGAATATGTAGTTTGAAAGGATATATTCCTCAGCCTCG
Organism: uncultured Eubacterium sp.; assembly: GCA_945980015.1. Taxonomy (GTDB): domain Bacteria; phylum Bacillota; class Clostridia; order Oscillospirales; family Acutalibacteraceae; genus Eubacterium_R. The sequence goes on from CAMFQI010000255.1 coordinate 430, forward strand.
TTTATCATATTCTTAAGCGGCTCAAACGGTTTTTCGTCGACGCCGGTTCTCGACTTATCCTCGATAAGCACGAACTTTGCGTCCTGAAGCGCAATAGCCGCCGAGGCTAAATCACGTGCGATTGTGTAGTCAATCTTGAAAATCTCCTTGGGCAAAACTCCTGCCTTTGCAAGAGTGAGTGCGCCACGGTAAGCAACCATAAGAAAATAATCATAAAGATAATTCGGATGCTTTGCGCCGGTAGTGTTCATCGTTGCCGAGGCAATGTCAAGCAAATACTTTGTGCATTGCGAAAGATTTTTTACCGATCTGCCGTCGTCCGCCTGAACGCTCGAAAGAAAATCGTCGCTCATACCGTTTCTGCTGTCGCTGATGCCGAGGAGATAATCGGTAGTTACTCCGTAATACTGACTGCACTTTATAACAAAATCAAGTCCGCATTCTCTTATTCCTTTTTCGTAGTGCGACAAAAGTGCCTGCGAAATGCCCAAATCCGTCGCCGCTTTCTTTTGGCTGACGCCTCTTTCTCTTCTCATTTTTGAGAGCATTTCCGGGAATTTTGAAATTTTTTCTGCTTCGTTTTTCATCATGTTCTCCTGCTTCTTCCTGATTTTTTCGACAAAATAATAACCCTCGCAACGAGTTGCAAGAATTTATACGATTTGTATTCATCTGTATTTCTCAACTATAATATCACTTTTTATACAACAAGTAAAGAAAGATTTGCAATTTGTTGCTTTTTTGTAATAATATTAAAGTTTTATTAATTTCGACGAGGTCTTTTATATGAAATCATACACATTGTATTTATTCCGCCACGGACTGACCAAAGGAAATCTCAACGCACAGTATATTGGGCATACCGACTATCCTCTGTCTACATTTGGTATAGACGAGCTGAAAAAAATACGCACCGCCCATCATTATCCGAGCGTTGACGCCGTATTTGTTTCGCCGCTTAAGAGGGCAATGCAGTCAGCGGATATTATGTTTCCCGACAACAACAAGGTTGTTATCGACAATTTTATTGAGTATAATTTCGGCGAATTTGAGGAACATACTGCCGACGACTTAAAGGATAACGAGGATTTTAAGGCGTGGCTTCACGGCGATATGTATGCACGTCCGCCTTTCGGCGAAAGCAATGCCGAATTTGTACAGCGTGTTTGCAAGGCGTTCGAGCAGGTTGTAAACGGATGTATCTCAACAGGCACACAGACCTTTGCAATAGTTGCTCACGCAGGCGTGCTGATGACAATTCTTTCGTGCTACGGTCTGCCCGAGGCTCCAATGGCGCATTGGCAGATGGACGCAGGCTACGGCTTCAAGCTTCGCATTACTCCGTCTCTTTGGATGCAAAGCAACAAGCTTGAGGTTGTTGATATTTCACCAGAGAGTGCAGCTGAACCTGACGGCAAGTGAGCTTCGTAAGATTGCATATAATGTTGACAAGTCGGTATTTTGGGTATAAAATAAAGGTTGAAAAATGTCAAAACGAGATGAGTGAAATGTTATTATGAGTTGGCTTGTATTTGCGCTTTTGTCCGCAGTCTTTGCTGCGGCAACGTCAATTCTTGCAAAAATAGGTATCGACGGCGTTAATTCTAATTTGGCAACCGCAATAAGAACGGTTGTTGTCGTTGTGCTTTCGTGGGGCATTGTGTTTATTACAAACGCTCAAACGGGGCTGACGTCAATAAGTAAGAAAAGCTGGATTTTTTTGATACTGTCGGGAATTGCAACGGGTCTTTCGTGGATATGCTATTACCGTGCGCTTCAAATAGGCGACGCCTCTAAGGTTGTACCGATTGATAAGCTGAGCATAATATTTACGTTGATTTTCGCAGTAATATTTTTGCACGAGGAATTTACCGTAAAAACGCTTATTGCGACCCTGCTTATCGGCGCAGGCGCACTCGTTTTGGTTTTGTGATTCGGAGGAAAATGTATGAATCCTATGGCATTGTTAAAAATAAAAGAAATGGCTGACGGCTTTAACGCAAGACATCCGAAGCTCGCATTGTTTTTCCGCAACGCAGGAAATAAAATCGACACGGGAGCAGTTTTGGAGCTTAGCGTTACAACGCCGAACGGTGAAAAAATAAGAACAAATTTCAGAGTAACAGACGAGGATAAGGAGCTTTTGCAGGCAATTTCATCACTCGTCGGAAAGAGGGATTAATTATGGTTTTAGATGTTAACAGAGATAATTTTGATGAAGAAGTATTGAATTTTGACGGCAGAGTGCTCGTTGATTTTTGGGCTGAATGGTGCGGTCCGTGTATGATGCTTTCGCCGCTTGTTGACGAGGTATCGGACGAGCTTGACGACGTTAAGTTTTGCAAGGTGAACTGCGACGAAGCAAGGGATTTGGCGCTTGAATACGGAATTATGACTATCCCGAATTTGCTCCTTTTTGAAAACGGCGAGCTTATTAATCAGTCGGTGGGATATATCGAAAAGCAGGA
>CAMFQI010000256.1 GCA_945980015.1 uncultured Eubacterium sp.
CAGCGTCAGATGTGTATAAGAGACAGTTCCTCAGGCGGTCATCAACGAAAACGTTGATTATACCGTAAAAGAAATAACGAGCGTAATTAAGCGTTACGGTCCTCGTGAGTCGGGCAATAAGAATTGTATGGCGACTCAAAAGCATATAGATAAGGAAATGAAGCCGTTTTGCGACGAAACAGGCTTTGAGTCCTACAAAATGGCGCCGAAAGCATTTTTGCATTTCACAAAGACAATTTCTGTTGCGGTATTTCTCTCGGTATTCGTATGCCTGATTTTAGTATTTACAGGTGTTTTTCAGGGTATAGGAGGCTCGGACTTCTTTGTGCCGCAATGTATTGTCGGCGGTGTTGTTGCAGCCAGTCTGCTTATTACAGTGCTTGAATTTTTGCTCTATAAACCGTTTTGCGATATTTTCTATAAGAAAATCGAGGGTCACAACTATTATGCCGTTCGTAAGCCGAAGGGCGAGGTTAAAAAAAGAATTGTAATTTCAGGACACTGCGACTCCGCATATCAATGGCGCCATATTTATTACGGTAAAAAAATCCCGCTTATGACGATTTGTATGGCAGGAACAATCGGTACAGGTGTTGTATCGTTTGTAATTGCGGTTGTGACAATTATTGCAAACTTTGTTAATATGGGTGCCTTCGGTGATTTCCTTGTAAATTACAGCTATTATTTCCATATTCTTACCGCTTTGTTTATGATAACATTGTTCCTTTTTGTTGACTTTAAGACAATTTCTCCGGGTGCAAACGACAATCTTACCGGAACCTATGCCGCAGTTTGTGCTTTGCGTATGCTGGATATGGCAGGCGTTGAATTTGAAAATACAGAGGTTGTCGCTATGGTTACAGACGGCGAGGAAGCAGGTCTTCGCGGTTGTAAGCAATGGGCAAAGGATCATAAGGATGAATATATGAACAGCGGTGTTGAAACTGCCGTTTTGTGTGTTGATACACTCACCGATTTGGAATATCTTAATGTATACGACCGAGATATGACCGGTACCGTAAAGCACGACCCTAAGTTCAGTCAGCTTGTTATGGACTCAGCTATTGAAGCCGGTCATAACGATTTGAAGTTTGCAAGCGTTTTCTTCGGCTCGTCCGACGCAGCCGCTTTTTCACAGGCTGGAATTACATCAACCTGTCTTGCGGCAATGGATCCTGCTCCTGCAGATTATTATCATAATGTTCGTGACAGCTACGACAGACTTGTTCCCGAGGCTATTAAAACAGGCTACGAGATTATTCTTTCAACTATCTTTAACTTTGATGAAAAGGGTCTCAACTGATTATGAAGATTTTTGCAATTTCACTGTTTAAGCTTGTGCTGAAAATAATTTATGCACCGCTAAAACTGTTGAAAACGAAAAACCAAATAGTTTATCTTTCACGTCAGCGAAACCAAAAGGATATTGATATTGAATTGCTCGAAAAAGCAATTAATCAAAAATCCCCTGAAACTAAGCAGGTTTTCAGGCTGAAAATGATAGACGACGGTATATCATCAAAAATTAAGTATCTGTTTTATATCGTCGGTGATATGTACTATCTTGCAACCTCAAGGATTGCCGTGCTTGATACCTACTCAATTCCCGTTTCGTGCCTTAATCACAAAAAGGATTTGACGGTTATTCAAATGTGGCACGCACTCGGAGCAATAAAAAAATTCGGCTATCAGGCATTCGGCACAAAAGAGGGCAGGGACGAAAAAACGAGCCGTGCACTTTGTATGCACAAAAACTATGATTACGTTCTTGCACCCTCAACTGCAACAGGTATGTTCTATAAGGAAGCGTTTAATGTCGACGCTTCAAAAATAAAAATTTGCCCTATGCCGAGAGTAGATTATATAACCGACTCAAAATCACCTGCCGAACGCTTTTTTAAGCTTAATCCCGGTCTCGGCGACAAAAAGCTTGTGCTTTATCTTCCGACGTTTCGCAAGCGTGATGCTTATGCCTGCCAACAGTTGAAAAACGAATTTGAGAACTTGCAGGACTATCAGTTGTTGATTTCAAAGCATCCGCTGTCCGTTATGAGCGTTGAAGAAAAATATTTGCCAAACGGAAATTTCAATTCGTTTGAGCTTATGAAGCTTGCCGATATCATCATTACGGATTATTCTGCGTGCGCCTTTGAAGCCGCACTTCTTATGAAGCCTCTTTATTTCTTTGTTCCCGATTTTGACGAATATATGGGGGATAGGGGAATTAATGTTGATGTAAGACAGGAAATGCCGAGTGAGGTGTATTTTGAAGCGGATAAGCTTGTTGATTCAATAAAGAATAATAATTATTGCTTCGACGAGCTATATAGCTTTAAGAATAAATATGTAGAGAATTTTTCAAGCTCAGCTTGTGAAATTATTTCAACCTTTATTATGAAAATTTTAGGAGAGTAAAAAATGAAAAGAGTGTTAACCTACGGAACATTTGACCTTCTTCACTACGGACATATCGAAATTTTACGTCGTGCAAAGGCTCTCGGCGATTATCTTGTTGTTGCACTTTCAACCGACGAGTTCAACGAGTCAAAGGGCAAAACCGCTTATCACAGCTACGAAACACGTAAGAAGATGCTTGAGGCAATTCGCTATGTTGACCTTGTAATTCCCGAGAATAATTGGGAGCAAAAAATTGACGACGTAAAGAATTATCATATTGACGTTGTTGTTATGGGCTCCGACTGGGCAGGCTCCGACAGATTTGATTATCTCAAGGAATATTGCGAGCTTGTATTTTTGGAGAGAACACCCGGCGTTTCAACAACTATGATAAAAAAGGATTTGGGTCTTAAAGAAGCAGAAAAGAATAAAGACCAACTACCCGAATAATAAATTATTGAATAAAAGCGGATGAATTTGTGCAATTCATT
>CAMFQI010000257.1 GCA_945980015.1 uncultured Eubacterium sp.
CACGCTTTAGCGTATATCACTTTGCGATTTCAATCGCAAAATATCACATTCCCGCAAGGGAATATATCACACGGCATAGCCGTATATCACCGAACACAGGCACTGTCCCTGTGTTCTTTTCCGTCCCTGTGTTCTTATTATGCCATTTTTTCAATTAATACCTTATACCTTTTGTCGTCTTTATACTCATCCGAAAAGCCGTAATTTTCCGACACCAGCAGCTTTATTCTTTCGCACATAGTCATTGTATTGTCAAGTTCATAATACTTTAATAACAATTCTGTATTTTCTTGCTTATCGAATTTGATAGCCTCACAAATGCATTTTTCCAAATATAAATACGACTTATCATAATCATTGTTTTGGTAATATAATTTTGATAAATGTCCGAGATTATAGATATACTGTACTGCGTTTTTATCAAGATTAAATCTTTTTGAAAATGTTTCAAGTAACGAATTTATATCCTCGATAACTTTAATTTTGTAATCAACAGTGGTTTTATCATCATAATAGCAGTAACTAACCAAAGTTCTTAATAGTATGAACAGAAGTTCATTAATAACATTTTCTCTAAGTGAATACCAAATTGATATATCCTTTTTCATCAACGAAACATATTCCCGTGTTTCGTAAAGTGACGGCAGTGTGTTTAGGATTTTTTCATATTCCGTTATATCATTCTCGTTAAATCCTCGGCAGTCATATCTGTACATTAGATGTTCACACATAATTCTCTTTGCCCAAAGGCGAATGGAATCATCGGTACACTTGTTATTGATAAGATAATACAGATATTCTATGCGTTTTGATTCCTTATCAAAAGCGTCAAAATCTTTGTTTTCAAATTGTTCTGCGGTAATTCTTGCACAAACTTTATTTATTAAATCCATATATCTGATTTGTATTCTTAAATCATTTGGATATAGCTTTGCCGCTTTTTCAAATTGCGAATATATTTCATTTTGATTTTCAAATGTGTATTCGTCATATATTGCCAAATAATGCTCAATTTCGTTTTCGCAACAAGTTGCGGTATTACCGAGTAATTCGTCAATGGAAATATTCAAAATTCGAGATATGGCAGGCAGATATGTAATATCGGGATAGCTTTCGCCACGCTCCCACTTACTGACGGCTTGAAAGCTTATGCCTATCAAATCGGCAAATTCCTCTTGCGTAAAGCCCTTTGCTTTTCGTAAATCCTTTATTCTGTTGCCAAGTGCCTTGTTCATCTAATCACCTCGAATTTAGTATACGCAATAAATAACCCCAATTCAATAACTCATTAATTGAGCAAAATTCAACTGCCGGTTGAAACAACTCTTGCCGTGACTGAGGGATTCAAACGGACGATTGATAATCGTCCCTACGGTATCTTGAATAATTACGAAGTCGTTTCATTTATGTAACACACCGTAGCGACGAGCATTGCTCGTCATAACAATACAATCAAAAACGCTTTTATTCACTCAATATCTCATCAATCGCAAGCTTGATTTCCTTAGGAAGTCTTGCTTTTTTGTTTGCATTTCGTATTTCGTCAACGCCGTATAAATTTTCAAAAGGCTTGTAGGCATCGTTCTTCTTCATTGATTTTTCCTGCCAGCGTGATAAAATTCTTATTACTTCGTCGTGCGGGTTTTCGTTTTTAATTCGTTGTACGCCGTCAAGCTCAAAGGTGCAGTCCTGCGTAACATCGGCGTTTTCAATTGAAAATTCAACGCTTTTTCCGTCCTTAATCAAATCCTTGATTTTGACTGTGTAATTTCTCCTGCTCGGAATTACGGATAAATCGCCCTGCGCCGCCTTTATTGTAAAGGTCACCTTATTATCGCAGTACGATATAGAAAATTCTGTTTTTGCATTGTGATTTGCATAATCGGTTTTTGAATTGTCCTCAATCATAGTAAAGGTGTTGTTACCCGAAAATGCCCATATTTCGAGATTTTTCGGATTATCTACGCTGTTGCCATCGTCGAGTGAAAGCGGAATTATTGCGCCTTGCCTTGCAAGAACAGGGATTGTATTAAGGTCACGGAAAAGCACAATTTCCTGTTCACCTGTATAGCTTCTGAGCGTGAAAATGTCAACCCATCTGCCCTTTGGAAGCCACGCTTTAACGCTTCCCATATTCAAACTTTTGTGTTGAGGCGAGGTTATTGGACATATCATTAATTCGCTTCCGAACATATACTGATTAGGCACATTGTATGCCTGCTCAATTTCGGGATATGAATAATACATCGGCTCACAAAGAGAAATGCCCTGCTCGTGAGTGCGGTAGTTCATTGTAAAAATATACGGTATCATTGCGTGGCGTAATTTCAGCCAAGCCTTTGCATATCGGTAAACCTCTGTTTTGTACTTCCACGGCTCCTTGCCGAGTAGTTCAATAGCCGTCGAGTGCAATCTCATAATGGGTGAGAATACGCCGAACTGAAGCCATCTCATATATAAATCGTCGTCACGGTAGCCCATATGATGACCGCCTATATCGTGGCTCCACCACGAGTATGCGGCGTTAGAAGCAGTTGAAGTGAAATACGGCTGAAAGTCAAGCACCCTCCAATTCATTGCCGTATCACCCGAAAATCCGAGCGGATATCTGTGTGAGCCTAAGCCTGCATATCGTGAAAGAATAAGCGGCATTTGTCCGCTTTCGGCATTGTCAAGAAAATGATAATGATTGAGTGCGTTGAGTGGGTCAAGTCCGTCAACATCACTTTTTTTGCCCTGCTGCCAGTCTATCCACCAAAAGTCAACGCCGTCCCTTTCATACGGCTTGTGAAGTATGTCAAAATATGCGTTCCAAAAATCATCGTCGCCGCATTTGAAATCAACCTTTTGTTTAGTTTTTGGGTCAACTCCAACCG
>CAMFQI010000258.1 GCA_945980015.1 uncultured Eubacterium sp.
GTGTTCATAATGCCTGTATGCTCGCCCGACACCTTACGAGTCTTGTCACGGCTGAACAAAGTGCCGCCGCTCATACCGTCAAGGTCGTCAATATTCATATTTGAAATAGTTTCATATCCGCCGGTATAATTGCCCTTGCTGTGGCTTCCGCCCCAATGAACGAAAACTGCGTCAAAAAAGCTGCTGAACTCAACAAAGCTCGGTCTTGCGCTGCGAAGCGGTCCGATTTTTTCGGGCAGCTTCGACATATCGGAATACACCCAAAGCATACGGCTGATACCACCTTCAACCTCGCCCTCGCATACGATATCGGCACTTCCGATTCCCCATTGCGGACGTGCATCCGGATGATTTTCAACAACTATCGCAACTGGTCTTTCACCCTTTGCCGACTCCGAAATTTCCTCGCCGGTTAAAATATTCGTAGGAGGAATATATTTTGTTGTAGATTCGGTTGTTGTTTCAGGCTCTGGCTCACTCTTTGAACAGCCGAACAGAGAAAGCACCATAACAAGCGCCAATACTGCGGCTGACAATCTGATTATTCTTCTTTTCATATCTGCTCCTTTTTCGCTAAACACGAAATTTTATTGATTTAATAATAACATTTTAACATCTTACTGTATAAAAATCAATATCTAGCCAATAAAAAATGAAAATTAAGAAAACCCACTATATATAGTCGCCGAAATGTCAGGAACAAAGCACAGAATTATTATTGTTTTTCGCACTGCTCAAGCATTGTCTGTGCAAAAACGGCGTAGCCCTTTTCGGGATTATTGACTATCACGTGAGTGAGCGCACCGACGAGCCTGCCGTTTTGAATAATCGGCGAACCGCTCATACCCTGAACTATGCCGCCCGTCTTTTCAAGCAGAGCTTCGTCTGTTATTTTAAGAATGATATTCTTCTGAGTACTACTCTCGCTATAACTAATATGCGTAATCTCAACCTCGTATTCGCAAATTCCTCCATCAACGGTCGAAAGCATGGTTGCTTTTCCCTGCTTTACCTGTTGAGCCGACGCAACGGGATACTGCCTTGTATATTCCGAAACACTGTTATATTCGCCGAAAATACCGCACTGCGTATTTGCAACAAGTCTGCCGAGTGATTTACTCGTAAATTCACATTCAAGCGAACCCGCCGTACCCTTTGACGAACGTTCAACGCCAGTAACTCTTGCCTGAACGGCCTCGCCCTCCAAAAGAGGCATTATTTCGTTTGTATCAACATCATTAATCTGATGACCGAGCGCACCGAACCTGCCGCTTTGCTCGTCATAAAACGTCATCGTTCCTATACCTGCCGTACTGTCGCGCACCCACATTCCCGCTTTATAGCAGCCCTCTCGCTGACTGTAAGCAGGAGTGAGAGTATAGCTTCTGTACCTGTCGCCTCGCTTAATTTGAATATCAAAATCATTGCCGTTATTGTTGTTCAAAATAGCCTGAACCTCGTTTGATGTGTAAACCTTAACGCCGTCGATAGAAATGATAATGTCTCCTGCTTCAATCCCTGCCTCGCTTGCGGGCATTCTCTTTCCGCCGTCCGTCTCGACCGACTGAATACCGACAACGATAACTCCGTCGGTATAAAGCTTTATGCCGAACACCTCGCCGCTTACATCAACGTATCTAATACTTTTTGCAGTTACGCTGACCTGCTTAATCGGTACAACGCCGAGAAGCTTCAAGTCCTCACTGACAGGCTCGGCGGTTTGGGAATCAACCGAAATATAACCCACTCTGCTTTTCGACGAATATGTTATCACCTTTGAAAACGGCGAATAGTCGTTTCCGTAGACTATCACATTATCGGGCAAAACTGCGCTTGCGTAAATGATAAACGCAAAAAGGACAGTACAAAGCACGCCCAAAATCAAATCAAAAATTCTAATTGCTTTTTTCATTAAATCACCAAGATTAGTTTTGCCGCCGAGTGCAAAAATCATACTTGAAACAACGCAATATATGTGCTAAAATAAAATGATAAAATTTTCTGAATTTGACGAAAGGATTATTTTCATTATGAGCGGACATAATAAATGGAGCACAATAAAAAGAAAAAAGGGCGCCAATGACGCCGCAAGAGCAAAGATTTTTACAAAAATCGGCAGAGAGCTTGCCGTAGCAGTTAAAAACGGCGGTGCAGATCCAAACAACAACGCAAAGCTGAGAGACGTTATCGCAAAGGCAAAGCAGAACAACGTGCCAAACGACAACATAGACAGAATGTTAAAGAAAGCGGCAGGCGACGCAGACACAACCAACTATGAGGAAATCATCTACGAGGGCTACGGTCCGTCAGGTGTTGCGGTTGTTGTTGAAGCGCTTACCGACAACAGAAACCGTACCGCCGGCGAGGTAAGACACTATTTCGACAAGGCAGGCGGAAATATGGGCAACCCGGGTTCGGTAACATTTATGTTTGAACGTCAGGGTGTTATCATTATCGAAAAAGAGGATACCGACGAGGAGCAGCTTATGGAGGACGCACTTGAAGCAGGTGCAAGCGACTTTCTCACAGACGAGGAGGATATTTTTGAAATCCGCACCGAGCCTAACGACGTCGGCGTTATTCGTGACGAGCTCAGTGCAAAGGGTTATGCAATCATTTCCTCGGAAGCGGCTTACATTCCGTCAACTTACACTCGCCTTGAAAACGAGGACGATATGAAGAAAATGGCAAGAATGATAGAGATGTTTGAAGAAAACGACGACGTTCAAAATATCTATCATAACTGGGAAAACGAAGACGAATACGAAGAATAAAGACTCGCTTCGCTCGCAGATAAGAGTGAATAGTGAAGAGTGAATAGAAGAAAGTTGTATAATAAAAGTGGACACCTAAAAGAGAGAATGATAAAATAAA
>CAMFQI010000259.1 GCA_945980015.1 uncultured Eubacterium sp.
GTATAATAATAGTAAATTATAACATTTATAGGAGAGAGAAATGCCGAAATACGAAAACTACAAATGTCCCGTATGTCACAGGCAATTTGAAAAGAACGACGATATAGTTACCTGTCCGGAATGCGGAACTCCGCACCACAGAGAGTGCTACAAATTAGTCGGTCATTGCGTTAACGAGGGACTTCACAAAAATGATTACAGCTTTCTTGAAGCCGAAAAGCCAATGAAGAAAGAGCCTGAAGAGATTTATTATTCTCCGAGCGAAAATGAGGATTTGCAAGGCGAGGATATCATAAACGAGGCTAAGGCTCAGAGCGTTAAAGACGACGAGGAAAGCAACAACGATGACAAATCGAAAAAAGCTCAAGGCGGCTTTTCACCGTTTCAAACAATACAAATCGATATGGGACAGTATTCCGAAAAGGGCGAGATTGACGGCGTCAGCATTACGGACATTGCCGCAACAATACGCAACAACGTACCGAGATTCATTTCTAAGTTTAAGCAGTTTTCAGAAAAAAAGAAAAAGCTGAGCTGGAACTGGAGCGCATTCTTCTTCGGCTCGTTTTATCTTCTGTTTCGCAAGATGTACAAGCAGGGCATTGCGTTTTTCTGCTTAGTTATTTCAGTTATAATAGGCGGAGAGGCGGCAATTATGAAATTCGCTCCGCAATACATTGAGGCAATGCAGAGCTTTATCAACAGCTACGACACCTCAAAGGCAATTTCAACTGCCGATTTGCAGGGTATTATGGCAGCACCCGATTCGATGACGGCGGTAAAAATCGCATATATTATATTAGGCGTAATACTCGTTTTGAGAATAATTCAAGCATTATTTGCCGATTATTTTTACAAAACTACCGTATTCTCAATAATCAAGAGCGTTACGGATAAGCTCGACAACGGCGCAAACTTTACGCAAACGTATATTTTCTTCGGCCAGGACGAGCAGTTAGACCAAAATCAAATGAAGGCGTTGTATTTAAGCAACAAGGGCGGAGTTTCATTCTTTGCTCCGTTTGCGGCATACTTTGCGTTTTATATACTGATGATGTTCATATAAATTTATTAAGAGGAGAAACAAAATGAAAAAAGTCAGAAAGGCAATAATACCTGCGGCGGGCTTGGGTACAAGAGTTCTTCCCGCATCAAAGGCGATACCTAAGGAAATGCTCAATATCGTTGACAAGCCGGCAATACAGTACATTGTTGAGGAAGCATTCAACAGCGGGATTGAGGAAGTATTGATTATCACAAACAGAGGCAAAGGCGCTATTGAAGACCATTTCGACCACGCCTTTGAGCTTGAAGCAAAATTAGAGGATAATGAAGACAAGCGTGACATTCTTGAAAGTGTTAAGGCTTGCTCCAATTTCGGCAACATCTATTTTCTGCGTCAAAAGGAAACGGGCGGCTTAGGTCACGCAGTTCTTTGTGCAAAGAATTTTGTAGGCGACGAGCCTTTTGCAATACTGTACGGCGACGATGTTATGATAAACGAAAAGCCCGTTACAAAGCAGCTTATCGAAGCCTACGAAAAATATGAAAAGGGCGTTGTAGGAGTGAAAGAGGTCGACGACGAAGCGATAACAAAATACTGTTCGCTCAAGGTTGAAAAAATATCTGACAAAGTCTACAACTGTACCGATATGATTGAAAAGCCGAAAAAGGAAGAAATAATGTCGAACTTTTCAATTTTGGGCAGAGTTGTTTTGCCGAGTGAAATATTTGAAATATTGGAAAGCACACCGAAGGGTGCAGGAAACGAGCTTCAGCTGACTGACGCTATGAAGACGCTGGCGCAAAAAAGCGGCGTTATTGCACTTGATTACGAAGGCAGGCGTTACGATATGGGAAACAAATTCGGCATACTTCAGGCGAATATTGAGGTAGGCCTCAGTCATCCTCAAATAAAGCAGGAGCTTACGCAATACATAAAGGATATAGCAAAGGAGCTATAATTTACTAATATGAATTACTACAACCCAAATCAAAATCCCAACCAAAACCAAGCATATTATCAATATCAGCAGGCAAATCAGCAGGCATTTCAGGCTATGATGCTAAGGCAACAAATTGAAAAAGGCAAAAAGGCGCAACGAAAAGAAATAATAAAAGCGGGTCTTTTGTTAGGCGCAGCGCTGATAATGTATCTTTTGATACAGACGGTAATGGTTTTGATGCTGACATCATTCGGCATGATGGATGCGTATGAAAATTCGGTTGCGTTTCAATACGGATTTAATGTTATTGCGGTTCATTTAGCCTCAATGCTTATACCGTTTGGCATAATGGCACTTATACTGAAAAAGAATTTTATCTCGCCGTTTTTCCCTGCTCAAAGGGTTGAAAAAAAGCAGGCATTTGCTTGGATAGGCTTCGGTATGGGAGGCTGTATTGCGGCTAATTTGATTACATCATATATTATGACTGTATCAAAAAACGTGTTCGGATATGAGCTAAAGGAAAACGGATATGACGGACCGGACAGTATATTATCGTGTGTTGTTCTCGTTGTTTCAACTATGATTATTCCTGCAGTTTGCGAAGAAATTGCGCTGAGATGCTGTGCGCTCGGAGTTTTGAAAAAATTCGGAAAGGGCTTCAGCGTTTTTGCGGTAAGCATCGTATTCGGTCTTATGCACGCAAACGCAGTACAGTTTATCTTTGCGTTTTTGGTGGGACTTATACTTGCATACATCACGATAAAAACAGACAATGTCGTTCTCGCTATGATAGTTCACGGTTTAAATAACGGAATTTCCGTATTATCGGACATTTTGGAATTCTCAATAAGTGAAAAGACCAGTGAAACAGTGAGCGTTGTTATCTTTTATGCGTGGGCAATAATCGGAGTAGGTTGTTTGAT
>CAMFQI010000260.1 GCA_945980015.1 uncultured Eubacterium sp.
GTGTATCGTTTATGTATAATAAAACTGTATAATAATTAGAAAGGGACCTTTTCAATGAGCTATAAATTAACCGGAAATGAAGCACTCGGAATTGAGCTTGGCTCAACGAGAATAAAGGCAGTTCTTATTGACGAGCAGTTCAATCCCATTGCAAACGGCTCTCATACTTGGGAAAACAGATTTGAAAACGGTTATTGGACTTACCATATAGAAGATGTTTGGTCGGGTATTCAGGATGCTTATTCAAAGCTGAATGACGAATGTATGTCGAAATTCGGCTCGCATATAAAAACCTTGTCGTCAATCGGATTTTCAGCCATGATGCACGGATATTTGCCTCTTGATAAAAACGGCAATCCTCTTTGTGAATTCCGTACATGGCGCAATACAACAACATCTCAGGCGGCTAAGGAGCTTACTGAATTGTTCAGCTTCAATATTCCTCAGCGTTGGAGCATTGCCCATCTTTATCAGGCAATTCTGGGCGGCGAGGAGCATATCGGAGATATCGATTACCTGACTACTCTTGCAGGATATGTTCACTATAAGCTTACAGGTGAAAAGATTGTCGGCATAGGTGAAGCGTCCGGTATTTTCCCGATTGACTCTCAAGCGCTTAATTATGACGAAAATATGATTAATGCATTTGATGAGCTTGAGGCAGTAAAAAAGCTTGGTGTTGATTTAAGAAGTATTTTGCCGAAGGTTCTTGTCGCAGGTGAGAATGCAGGCTATCTTACCGAGCAGGGCGCAAGGCTTCTTGATGTAAGCGGCGAGCTTTGTGCGGGTATAGCGTTTGCGCCTTGCGAGGGAGACGCCGGTACGGGAATGGTTGCAACTAACGCTATAGCAGAAAGAACAGGAAATATCAGCGCAGGAACATCAATCTTTTCAATGGTTGTACTCGAAAAGCCGCTTTCAAATGTTTACGAGGAAATTGATATTGTTACAACGCCTCTTGGTAAGGATGTAGCAATGGTACATTGTAATAATTGTTGTACTGACCTTGATTATTGGGTAAATATTTTCTCACAGTTTGCTTCTTCTATCGGAAGCAATATGACTAAAAGTGAGATTTACGACGTGCTTTACGAGGCGGCTTTATATGCAAGTCCGAATACAGGCGGTTTAGTAAATATCAATTATTTTTCGGGTGAGCCTGTTTCACATACCGATGACGGAAGACCGCTTTTTGTACGAACTCAAAATGCCGATTTTAATCTTGCAAACTTTATGAGAGCGCAGATTTATTCTGCTGTCTCAACCTTGAAGTTAGGTATGGAAATTCTTGAAAAAGAGAATATAAAAATTGATTGCCTTACGGGACACGGCGGCTTGTTCAAAACTCCTGTTGTCGGTCAAAAGATTATGGCAGGTGCTATGAAGGCTCCTGTTGCCGTAATGGAAACGGCAGGCGAGGGCGGTGCCTGGGGTATGGCTGTTTTGGCTGATTACAGCGTAAATTCAAACGGTATGCCTCTTGATGAATACCTTAATGAAAAGGTTTTCGTAAACTGCAAATCGTCTGTTATAGCACCTGACGAGGCTGACAGCGAGGGCTTTGACGAATATATGAAACTGTTTAAGCAGGCATTGAATACTGAAAAATCTGCATATTGCAATTTATAATAACGGAGGAACATTATGGCAATTAAAGATTATGAATTTTGGCTCGTAGTGGGCACACAGTTTTTATACGGTGAAGAGATTTTTGAAACCATCGACGCCCATTCTAACGAAATAGCAAGCTTTTGGAGTGAAAAGCTTCCGTGTAAGGTTGTTGCAAAGCCGTGTGTTAAGACATCTAAGGAAATTTTGGAAGTTATGCAGGCGGCGAATACTGACGAAAAGTGTGCCGGTGTTATTACTTGGATGCACACCTTCTCGCCGTCAAAGATGTGGATTGCCGGCTTCAATGCACTCAAAAAGCCTTTTCTCCACGTGAACACACAGTTTAATCGTGATATCCCTTGGACTGATATTGATATGGACTTTATGAATCTTAATCAGTCTGCACACGGTGACAGAGAGCACGGCTATATTGCCGCAAGAATGAGACTTAAGCAAAAGGTTGTTGCAGGCTATTGGCAGGATGAGGCTGTTCAGGATAAAATCGGCGTTTGGATGCGTGCCGCAGTCGGTGCAGCCGAAAGCAGAAAGCTTCGTGTTCTACGTATTTCCGACAATATGCGTAATGTTGCCGTAACAGACGGTGATAAGATTGAAGCCCAAATTAAACTCGGTTGGCAGGTTGATCACTTCGGCGTTGGAGATATTATTAAGCTTGTAAATGCCGTTACCGAGGAAGAAATTGACGCTCAAATGAATGAATACGCCGAGCATTACGATATGGATACCGACAATATCGAAGCAGTAAGATATCAGGCGAGAGAAGAGGTCGCACTCAAAAAGTTCCTCGAAAAAGAGGGCTTTGGTGCTTTCCATACTAATTTTGAGGATTTGCAGGAGCTTCGTCAGCTTCCGGGTCTTGCGTCTCAGGATTTGATGCGTCAGGGCTACGGCTTCGGTGCAGAGGGTGACTGGAAGGTTGCCGCTCTTACGAGAGTTATGAAGCTTATGGCTGAGGGTATGAACGGCGGTACTGCGTTTATGGAGGACTATACATATCACTTTGAACCGGGCAATGAAATGCTTCTCGGCTCTCATATGCTTGAGGTTTGTCCTACTATTGCAGACGAAAAGCCGAAAATTCAGGTTCATCCGCTCGGTATCGGCGACAGAGAGGATCCTGCACGTCTTGTATTTAAGGCTCAAACAGGAAACGCAATTGTTGTTACTCTTGTTGATATGGGTGACAGACTCAGAATGATTGCTGTCTCTTATACACATCTGACGCTGCCGACGAAGGCT
>CAMFQI010000261.1 GCA_945980015.1 uncultured Eubacterium sp.
CGCACTCAACAAGGATACTGCCTTTCGGATCGGTAACTACATAGCTTGAGTGCATAATGAGGATGGAACAATCAATGTAACGTTGCCCGATGATAAGACGATCAGCTATGTAAACCGTATTACCGTAACTATACTTGACTCTATCGGCAAAGCAATAGCTGACATAACCGTAACGGTTGATGATAAAGAGGAAAAGACATACACGGCAAACACAGATGAAAATGGTACTCTCGTTGTACCTCCTCTTTCCGAGAATATGACTGACAGTGAGGGTAAGGCTGTTGTAAACGGCTACAACATTCTTCTTTCTGACGAGCAGAAAGTAATCGAAAATGCTTTTGTGTATATCAAAGACAACAAAATCTATGTTGAACTTCCCGAAGGCACAGCGTTTGATTACAACAACAGAATTACGGCAACTGTTACGGATAAGGACAATAACCCTGTCAAGGATATGAGCATAACATTTACCGACAGCACAGAAAAGAGTGAAACCAACCTCACCGATGAAAACGGCAGAGCAACTGTTCCGCCTGTTAATATTGATTATACCGATGTAAACGGATACTCGGAGGTGGACGGATATATCGTAACTGTTGTTAATGAAACGGGAGCGATTGAAAAAGCGTTTGTTACCCATACAGAGGATAACAAAATCACCGTAGAACTTCCCGACAATGTAAAATTCGATTATGCTAACCGTATTACCGTAATGGTTCTTAACAAGTCTGATAAAACAGCCGTTAAGGATATGGATATAACTGTATATGAAAAAGCTGTTGTTACAGAAGAAGCTGCTGATGTGAAATCTTTAAGCGGTGTTACAAACAATGACGGCAAAGTTGTATTCCCTCCGCTTTCAGAGGATATTACCGATGATAACGGCAGCTCGGACATTACCGAGGAAAAGCCGGGCAAAGGCGAGGATACGGACGGTGACGGCGTTGAGGATAAGCCGGGCGAGATTGAAACCGTAACCTATAAGGTATCGGTCAATGACACAAAAGGCATTATCAATGATGCGTTTGTGGAAATCAAGGACGGCAAGGTTTATGTCACACTTCCCGACACGCATACGCTGACAACTTCAAATCAGACAACCGTAACTGTACTTGATAAAGACGGAAATGCCGTAAAGGGTGTATCTGTAACAATCAAGGATAAAACAACAGAAAAGACCGCATCAACAGATGCAAACGGCAAGGTAACTCTGCCTGTTAAAACTTCAAGCGGTGGCGGTTCCTCCTCAGGCGGCAGCTCCGGCGGTGGCGGTGGCAGCTATATAAGCGCGAATACCACAAATGTTAGGGTGACGGACAAGGACGGCAAAACTGTTAATGTTACCAAGACAACCGACAAGGATGGTAATGTTACTTTGACGCTCCCGACCGGAAAAACTCTCGACAGTGGTAACTTCTATACCGTTATCACAACCGACAAAACCGGCAAGGCAAAGGCTGATGTTAGTGTAACTCTAAAGGATAAGAGCGGAAAGGTAGCTAATGGCACGACCGATAAAAATGGTACACTTATTCTTCCTGCAATAAAGCACTCAGCATATATTGTAGGATATGATGACGGCACTTTCAAGCCGGACAGTGATATGTCAAGAGCTGAAGCTGCCGCTATATTTGCAAGACTTATTGCTGAAGCAAAAGGCGAAACCGTAAGCGGTAAATCTTCGTTTGCCGACGTGTCGAGTAAAGAATGGTATTCTTCATATATCGGTTATCTTGAAAAATACAATGTCATAAACGGATACAATGACGGAACATTCAAACCCGACGCATCTGTTACAAGAGCTGAATTTGTTTCAATGGCTGTGAGATATTACGGCTTATTTAACGAGGTTAAGACTGTGGCAAATACTACAAAATACACAGATGTTGACAGTAGCTATTGGGCTGTTAAGGATATTTCCTATGCAAAATCAATCGGTTGGCTCAATGGCTATGCAGACGGAACTTTCAAGGGTGATAACAATATTACCCGTGCCGAGGTTGTAACGGTTGTAAACCGTGCAACAAGCCGAACGGCTGATAAGGAGTATATAAACGCTAACCTCACAAAGCTCAATCAGTTCACAGACCTCAAAACCAACACACATTGGGCTTGGTATGACATTCTTGAAGCAGCAAATGAGCATCTTGGAATAGTACACGCTGACGGAGAAACTTGGGTGAAATAAATTGAATACAGTATAAATCGGAGCAATTGAAAAATATCAGTTGCTCCTTTTATATTGTTGGAGGAGGTAAACAACTTGCTTGCAAGTTGTAGCATAGCAAAACTAAGTTTTGCGTAGCGTAGGAGGTGAAATCTATGCAGGAGGAAGTTGAAAACAGGACAGTTACATTATCAATCAATGCAACAAAAATGACAGGCAGAGTTTTGAAAGAAGCGTTGCGCAAGTATCTTGCATATCAAAAAGCCAAATCACAAGGAAAGGCATACAAGGATGTAAAGCCGACAGGCAAGCAATCCGTAAAACAGCTTATAGGGCAAAATCAAGGTGTTACAAATGTGGAGATAGAAGACAAAAGTATCAAGGATTTTGAGAGGATAGCTCGAAAATACGGCGTAGATTATGCCATAAAAAAGGATAAATCCTCAGACATTCCAAGGTATCTTGTTTTCTTTAAGGCAAGAGACGGTGATGCACTTAATGCCGCTATGAACGAATATGCTAATAAGCAGCTTCAAAAGCAAAGTAAGCCATCGCTTCTTAAAAAGCTCAAATCACTCGGAGAACTTGTTAAGACCAAAGAGCCGAAAGTCAGAAACAAGAATAAGGCTGTCTCTTATACACATCTCCGAGCCCACGA
>CAMFQI010000262.1 GCA_945980015.1 uncultured Eubacterium sp.
GAACAATACCGTAAAATTGGAACAAAAGGTATGCACGTTCGAGAAGTCCGAATGCAGCCAATAGATGATATACATTGCGTTGCAGATGTGGCATGGACTGCGTCCTATGAAAAGTCAAACGGACAGCAGGTTGATATTGACTTTGATGTTTATTATCTTATGCAGGAGCTAAATGGAAAACTTCATATATTTGGATGGATCTCTGGAAATGAGCAAGAACTACTTAAGCAATATGGTATTATCTAATTGAAAAGACCACTTCCAATTTGTCGGAGAACAAATATTATGATTAGGGAATTACAAGAAAGCGATATAAACAGAGTAGCCGAGATATGGTTGGACACAAATATAAAAACACATTGCTTTATCCCTGCCGAGTATTGGAAAGGCAATTTTGATTTGGTAAAAGAAATGCTTTTGCAAGCAGAAGTATATGTATATGAAAACGAGAAAAAAGTACAAGGCTTTATCGGTCTAACCGACGAACATATCGAAGGTATCTTTGTTTCTGATAAAATACAGTCTCAGGGCATAGGCGAATCTCTACTGAACTTCGTGAAAGATAGGAAAGAAATCCTAAGTCTAAATGTGTATCAAACGAACACAAGGGCTATATATTTTTATCAAAGAGAAGGATTTGAAATCCAAAGCGAGGGACTTGATGAAGCCACTGACGAAAAAATTACACTATGGTTTGGCAACCAAAATAGAATTATCGCAGATTTATGGCAACAGCCGGTTGCTTGTTTTTGCCGGTGCGAATCATTATAATTAAGTCAAGGTGGTGATATAAATGGAAACAAAAGATGTGATACTCAGTCTGAGAAACAAAAACAATCTTTCTCAGGAAGAACTGGCTGAAAAGGTCTTTGTAACTCGTCAGGCGGTTTCCCGTTGGGAAACGGGTGAAACAATCCCCAATACAGAAACCTTAAAACAGCTTTCAAAATTGTTCGATGTGTCTATCAATACATTGTTAGGAACTCCGAGACAGCTTATTTGTCAATGCTGCGGAATGCCCCTTGATGATGGTACACTTAGCAAAGAACCTGATGGCGAATTTAATGAAGATTACTGCAAATGGTGTTACACTGACGGCAAGTTCACATACGAGAACAAAGAGCAGCTTATAGATTTCTGTGTTAAACATATGGCAAATGAGAATTGGCCTGCCGAGCAGGTCAGGTCTCATATGGAATCCTTAGTTCCGACACTCAAACATTGGAAGTAAATAAACGAGAAATTATCATATTCAGGAGGTGAGCCACATTGGGAAAATACGATGACATTATCAATCTACCCCACAAGCAATCTGCCAAGAGACCTCATATGTCTTTACTTGACCGTGCGGCTCAGTTCGCTCCTTTTGCAGCACTCACCGGTTATGACGATGCCGTGAAAGAAACCGCAAGATTGACCGATGAGAGAATCGAAATGAGCGAGGAAAACTTGAATGTGCTGAATATGAAGTATCAGATTCTTGTTGACCGGCTCGATGAAGAACACGAGGTCTCATTCACATATTTTGTACCGGACGGAGCTAAAAGCGGCGGCGCTTATGTAACGAAGCAAGGTATCGTGAAAAAGGTGGACAACTTTGAAAGGCTGATTACGCTTTGCGACGGTACGAGGATTCCGATGGATGACATACTGACGATAGACGGGGATATTTTCGGTTCAGCGGAACTGTTATAGTTGGGAAAACATACTTGGCAAGCAATGCACGGCGGTACCCACTCGTGCAAAATTTATAAGCCCCTGCCGAAGCAGGAGCCTATAAATCGCTTGTCTGGGCAACATCCCCGAACCCCTTTAACACAGATTTCATCTGTGGCTGCGCATCGTTCCGACGCTAATTGAGCACGGTTATTCACGACCGTGCTCTTTCTCTTTGCGTGGATCTCGCTCAGCGAGGTCACGCAATTCTTCATAGTTCGCCGTATGAACTGCAACGTCACGAAGCTCGTCACGAACTTTTTTGAGTTCGGCATACGCTTCTTTTTTTGCGGAAAGCTGTTCGGCAAATTCTATCTGCAAGCTCTTGACGGTCGGGAGTTTCTTAACTCCCAATTCGTCAAATGCCTTCTTTGCCGCCTTGTGGATTATGATGTCGTCCTCGTGTTCTTCCAAAAACTTTTTTGCGTAGCCGGACTTGCGATAAGCTACGTACACGTCTCTCGTTTTTGAATAATTGACGATATGCGTTTTCAGTACGTTTATCTCGGCAATACGATTTTGAGCTTCTATGATTTTCGCAGAAAGCTCTTTTTCTTTTGCCGCCAATTCTGCCTTACGAGCTGCCATCATATCATAGTCAAAACCGTGCTCATCCATATAGAGCTTGGTTTTGGCCATTCGCTTTAGGTTCTCAACCGTAGCCCAACGATGATAACCCTCGCCCTTACCGGCGGCGAGCTTGGCTTGAATGTCGATGATACTTTGTGCTCGGTTTGTATCCCATACAACTCGACGCCTTTTGGGAGAATGAACCTTTTGCCCTTTGATGATAGCTCGGATTGCGTTTTCATCATACTCATCGCCCAGGGACTTCAATCGGATATTTTGCTTAAAGTCCGAATGAACGAAGGTCAGGTGTTTTCCGCTTTTCACCTTGAACCCCTGCTCTGCAAGAAGTGAAAGGAACGCATCGAAGTCGTGGGGCTTCTGCTCCAGAGCTTCATCAATGGCAATACGCAAAAATTCTCGGTGTGACGGTTGCCCCTTAAAGCCGTGCCACTTGTTGTAGGCGGAGCTTCCACGCTTGGGACTGTCTCTTATACACATCTGACGCTGCCGACGAAGGCTTAGGTG
>CAMFQI010000263.1 GCA_945980015.1 uncultured Eubacterium sp.
ACGAACCTTGTCAGGCGGGGAACCGAGCAGCAATAAGTGGATTATTCTGTGTGCCTCAGACAAGTCTGTACGTTACGCTGAGGGCGTAGAAGCTTTTTTTGACTAATGATTTTGGGAGGAGGTCAAGGTATGTATCAGGTTTTATATAGAAAATATCGACCGAAGGTTTTTGCAGATGTTTACGGTCAGGACCACATTACCTCCACGCTCAAAAACGAGATTAAAAACGGCAGAGTATCGCACGCATATCTTTTTACAGGCTCACGAGGTACGGGCAAAACCACCTGTGCAAAAATTCTTGCAAAGGCTGTCAACTGCGAAAGCAATATTGACGGTGAGCCGTGCAACGAATGTGAGGTTTGTAAAGGACTTGACAACGGCTCAATCTACGATGTTGTAGAAATTGACGCCGCTTCAAACAACGGCGTTGATAATATCCGTGAGCTTCGTGACGAAACGAATTATGCGCCAAGCCGAGGAAAATACAGAGTATATATTATTGACGAGGTGCATATGCTCTCAACAGGAGCCTTCAATGCGCTTCTCAAAACACTTGAGGAGCCTCCTGCTCACGTCATTTTCATACTTGCAACGACAGAGGTTCACAAGCTCCCTGCCACCATTCTTTCGAGATGTCAGCGATTTGACTTTAAGAGAATACAGCCCGAAACAATGGCGGTTCGACTGAAAGAGGTCGCCGAAAAAGAGGGTCTGACCCTTGATGATGACGCCGCCGTGCTTATCGCAAGAATTGCCGACGGTGCGCTTCGTGATGGACTTTCGATACTTGACCAGTGCGCAGGACGAAGCAAGGAGATTAACAGTAAATTAGTCAGCGAGGTTGCAGGTCTTGCAGGCAAGGAGGCTATGTACAAGCTCAGCGACTGCATAGCAAACAAGGATTGCAACGGCGCAATGTCGGTTATCAGCGAGCTTTACCAAAACAGCTTTGATATGGAGCGTCTTTGCGTTGAAATGATAAATCATTTTCGCAATTTCCTCGTTGCAAAGACAGTTCGCAAAAGCCGTGAGCTGATTATCTGCACCGACGACGAATACAATATGATTATTGAAGCGTCAAAGTCGTTTACGGTTGAGGAAATCATCAACGCACTCGACCTTTTCCAAAACACGTTAGTAACAATCAAGGGCGGAGCGACTGCAAGAATTGAGGTTGAAATGGCGTTCGTGAAGCTTTGCGAGCCGAAGTTGGACGAAAGCATTACTTCGATTTTGGAGCGTATATCGTTGCTTGAACGTTCGGTATCGAGCGGCTCCGTTATAAAGCCGGTTAACACTCAGACAGTTCAGCCGAATGCCGTAAATGATACAGCCTACGTTAATCAAGAAGCACCTCAAAACAACGAAAAAGCCGAAGAAATTAAGCCTCAGCCACAAACCGAGGCGGTTGTTCAAGAAGCTCCGACACAGGAAGATAAACCTGAACCTGAGCCGACAGTTCAGCCTGCCTATCAACCGAGTACTCAGCCGACTGCCGACTCTAACGAAACGGTTGAATTCGACAGATGGGGCGAATTTATGGACGTTCTTCACCAAACAAATATTCCGCTTTTCGGTGTGTTAAGCGGCTCAAAGGGTTATGTGAGAGGTCAGTTTTTCCTTATCGACAGCCCGAACCCGACAGTTCGTGACTTCATAAAAATGCCGATGCACTCCAAGTCAATCAAAAAGGCGTTATATGACGTTACGGGAATACAGTATAAATTAGGCTTGTTCAAACGCACGGGTGACGCACCGACTCAAAAACGTGACCCACTTGAAGACCTGATAAACCAAGTGTCAGGCTCGTTTAATATTGAAATAAAATAAAGGAGAATACGAATGAAAGCAAGATTACCAAAGGGAATGGGCGGCGGCCCACAGAATATGCAAGCTATGCTCAAGCAGGCTCAAAAAATGCAGGAGAATATCGAAGCAAAGAAGGCAGAGCTTGAAGCTAAGGAATATGTTGTTACTTCGGGCGGAGGAATGGTAGAAATCACTATGACCGGCAAGCACGAGGTTAAGGCAATCGGCATTAATCCCGAGGTTGTTGATCCCGAGGATGTTGAAATGCTTGAGGATATGCTCGTTGCCGCACTTAACGAGGTTACTCGCCAAATCGACGAGGAAGCCGAAAGAGAGCTTGACAGCGTAACAGGTGGACTGAATATTCCCGGACTGTAAAGAGAAATCTATTATTAGAATATAATCGAGGTTATTATGGCATACAATCTTGCACCGCTTCAAAATTTAATAGACCAGTTTGAGCGTATGCAGGGTATCGGTCATAAGACTGCTCAGCGCATGGCGTTTTATGTTCTCGGTCTTTCCGATGCAGAAGCGCAGAGCTTTGCAAAGGCGATAACTGACGCACACACAAAGATTAAGCAATGCAAAATCTGTTGTGATTTGGCTGATGACGAGCTTTGTCCGATTTGCAAGTCGAACACGAGGGACAAGAGCATTATTTGTGTCGTCGAAGACCCGAGAGACGTCGCCGCAATCGAGAGAACTCACGATTATAACGGAACGTATCATGTGCTTCACGGTGCAATCTCGCCAATGGACAATATCGGTCCCGACCAAATCAGGATTAAGGAGCTTATCGCAAGGCTC
Organism: uncultured Eubacterium sp.; assembly: GCA_945980015.1. GTDB lineage: Bacteria > Bacillota > Clostridia > Oscillospirales > Acutalibacteraceae > Eubacterium_R. Next base: position 2,620 of record CAMFQI010000263.1, read on the forward strand.
GGCGACGGCGAGGTTGAAGAGGTTATTATGGCGACTAACCCGACTGTCGAGGGCGAAGCGACGGCTATGTATATTTCGAGATTGCTCAAGCCTATGGGCATAACCGTAAGCCGTCTTGCCTACGGTGTTCCCTGTCTCTTATACACATCTGACGCTGCCGACGAAGGCTTAGGTGTA
>CAMFQI010000264.1 GCA_945980015.1 uncultured Eubacterium sp.
TGTTTATATATCCGAACGATTCCGCCGAGCAAAGTGCATTTTTAGGAATACTCACGCTTTTAAGAAGCGAGCAATCTATGAACGCAGACAAGCCGATTTCGACACTCTGCGTAAGAGAAGTAAACTCAACACTCTCAAGATTGATACAACGGTAAAAGGCATAGGAATCTATCCTTGTAACAGACGGCGGAATTTCGACGCTTTTTAGTCCCGTACAAAACGCAAACGCTCTCATACCGATTGTTTTAAGAGAGTTAGGCAACTTGATTTCGGTCATTGCCGAGGTTGCGTAAAATGCATAATTATCAATTTCTTCAAGACCGAACGGAAGCTCCCACCTCGTCATTCCGTTACTACAGGAAAGTGCATATTTGCCTATTCTTTTGAGTGTTGACGGCAAAACGACCTCACTCGGAGAAACATTGTAAAGAAGATAATTTCCAAGCGACGTTATACCCTCGCTGACTACAACTCTTTCAATAGTACCGCTCGGCCATTCAAGCCACGGAATACTTGCCGAGCTGTTTGAAAGATTGGGCGTGTCGCCCCAACCGTTTATGTAAAGCGTTTTTTCGGAGCTTTTGTAAAGATAAAAGGTATTACTCGTTTTAAGCCGTGTTCCAAGCTCCGTGGTTTCCGCCCTTGCAGGCGTCATAAACGAAAGGGTGACAGCAAAAAACATACTTACCGACAAAAGCAAGCAAGCTAATTTTTTCAAACTGTCACCCCCTGTTTAAGTTATTTTTTAATCAATCTGTTTCCTCAATATGCTCAAGTCCCATAGAAATAATGGTACGAACATGGTCGTCTGCGAGAGAATAAAATACCGATTTCCCCTCTCGTCTGCTTTTTACAAGCTTATTTTGTTTAAGAATTTTAAGCTGATGCGATATTGCGGATTGAGTCATATTCAGTGCTTCGGCGAGGTCGCAAACGCAGACCTCCGCCTCGAAAAGCACAAACAATATACGTATTCTCGTTGAATCGCCGAACACCTTGAAAAGCTCCGACAAATCGTAAAGCTCTGTTTCGTCAGGCATTTTTTCGTTCACTATATTCAAAAGATTTTCGTGAATACACTTATCCTCGCAGCATTCCAATATTTTGTTGTCCACAATTATCACTTCCGTTTTTTACATTGCAACAAAGTTAACAAGCTTGCCCGGTACAAAAATTTCCTTCTTAATTTCCTTACCGTCAAGAAGCTCGGCAATTTTCGGTTCTGCCTTTGCAAGTGCTATAACCTCGTCCTTGGGCATATCAACGGCAACTGTCATCTTTGCACGAACCTTGCCCAAAATTTGAATAACAATCTCTACGCTGTTTTCCTTTGTTTTTTCTTCGTCGTACTTCGGCCACTCAGTCTCGTTTACCATACCACCGAAATTCATAACCTCCCACATTTCCTCTGTGATATGAGGAGCAAAGGGATTAAGCAAAACAGTAAGAGTTTTAAGCTCTGCTTTATTGCAGCCCTTTGATGCAAGCTCGTTTACAAGCGTCATCATAGCGGCAATAGCTGTATTTGCTTTGAGGTTATCGATGTCCTCGGTAACCTTTTTGATGGTCTTATGCATAAGTGCCTCGTGTTCAGGCGAATATTCATCGCCGTCGACAACCTTTTCCTGAAGATTCCAATACTTCTCCAAAAATCTCTTACAACCCTTGATAGAATCGCTATTCCACGGAGCCGCCTTTTCAAAGTCGCCTATGAACATCTCGTAAAGACGCATTGTATCTGCGCCGTAGGTATCAACAATCTCATCGGGATTGACTACATTGCCTCTCGACTTCGACATCTTCTCACCGTTTTCGCCCAAAATCATACCGTGAGAGGTTCTCTTTTTGTACGGCTCCGATGTCGGAACAACGCCGATATCATAAAGGAACTTGTGCCAAAATCTTGAATAGAGCAGGTGAAGTGTTGTATGCTCCATACCGCCGTTGTACCAATCAACAGGGCTCCAATATTCAGCCGCTTCCTTTGAGATAAGCTCCTTGTCGTTATGCGGGTCGCAGTATCTGAGGAAGTACCAAGACGAGCCTGCCCACTGAGGCATTGTATCGGTTTCTCTCTTTGCCGGACCGCCGCAGCACGGACAGGTTGTATTTACCCAATCGGTCATTTTTGCAAGCGGTGATTCGCCTGTATCGGTCGGCTCGTAGGATTCAACATTAGGAAGCGTAAGCGGAAGCTCGCTTTCATCAAGCGGAACAAATCCGCACTTTTCACACTTCACGATAGGAATTGGCTCGCCCCAATATCTCTGGCGTGAGAACACCCAGTCACGAAGCTTGAAGTTTACCTTTTCTCTACCCTTGCCCTGTTCGGTAAGCCACTTTGTTATTTCCTTCTTTGCCTCTTCAACGGTAAGACCTGTAAGGAATGACGAATTTGTCATAACGCCTGTTGCACAGTCGGTGAACGCCTCGTTCTCAACGCCGACCTGAGAGCCTGCAACAACCTCAATAATCGGCAGGTCAAACTTCTTTGCAAATTCCCAGTCACGAGTATCGTGAGCAGGCACCGCCATAATTGCACCTGTGCCGTAGGAAACGAGAACATAGTCGGAAATGAATATAGGGATTTCGGTATCGTTTACAGGGTTAATTCCCTTTACGCCCTCAAGCATTACGCCTGTCTTATCCTTATTAAGCTCGGTACGTTCAAAATCGGATTTGTGCGCAGCCTCGTCCTGATACTTACGAACTGCGTCAATATTTGTAATCTTATCAGCCCATTTTTCAATAAGCGGATGCTCGGGTGAAATAACCATATATGTTGCGCCGAAAAG
>CAMFQI010000265.1 GCA_945980015.1 uncultured Eubacterium sp.
CCTAAGCCTTCGTCGGCAGCGTCAGATGTGTATAAGAGACAGATGGAATGCTCTGGACTTTGAAGAAAATTTGGTACAGAATTTACCAAAATGTATTTAAGGTTGCTATGTGCTTGATGGATTGGTCGGAGCCTACCTTGCTTGAGGGCGCCGGATCAGTGCTCAAATTGCCTGAGTTCATTAAAGGCAAGGGTGTAAATAAGGTTCTTGTTGTAACCGATAAGGGTCTTATGGGACTTCATATTCTTGATCCGTTGTTCGCAAAGCTTGATGAGGTTGGCGTTGAATATGTCGTTTACGACGGCGTTCAGCCTAATCCGACAATTCCGAACATTGAGGAATGTAAGGATATGTATATCCAAAACGGCTGCGAGGGTATTATCGCATTCGGCGGCGGTTCACCTATGGACTGTGCAAAGGCTGCCGGTGCAAGAGTTGTAAAGCCTAATCAGTCTGTTCGTGATATGAGAGGCCAGCTTAAAGTACATAAGAAGCTACCACCGTTTTTCGCAGTACCTACAACCGCAGGTACAGGCTCAGAAACCACAGTTGCCGCTGTTGTTACCGACCCCGAAACACACGAGAAAAATGCTATCAATGATACCTGTATTCGTCCTAAGTATGCTGTGCTTGACCCGGCTCTTACCGTAGGTCTGCCGCCACACATCACTTCGACAACCGGTATGGATGCAATGACTCACGCTGTTGAGGCTTATATCGGAAGAAGCAACACAAAGGATACAATTCGTGAGGCTGAGACTGCCGCAATGCTGATTCATTCTAATCTTGAAATCGCTTATAACGACGGCAAAAATCTTGAAGCAAGGGGAAATATGCTCAAGGGCTCGTATTATGCCGGAAGAGCGTTTACACATGCCTATGTAGGCTATGTTCACGCTATTGCTCATAATTTGGGCGGCTTGTACGGTACTCCGCACGGTCTTGCAAACGCCGTGATTTTGCCGTATGTTCTCGATTATTACGCAGACGCCGCTTATCCGAAGCTTGCAAAGCTTGCCGACATTATCGGAATAACAACTCCCGATATGTCAGTAGCTGATAAGGGCAAGGCTTTCATTGCCGAAATTCGCAGAATGAACAAGGCTATGAACATCCCCGAAAAGTTCGATATGATTAAAGAGGAGGATATTCCGATTCTTGTCGAGCGTGCGCTTAAAGAGGGTAATCCGCTTTATCCTGTTCCAAAGATTATGGACAAGAAGGATTGCGAGGCTGTTATTCGCAAGCTTATGGCTTAATAAATTATTCACCGCAGGGCATTTGCTTTGCGGTGATTTTTTGTTTGACTACTTTGGGCGTATAATATATAATAGGTTTTATGAAAAGTATAGTAGTTAACTCGAACGATGCAGGGCAGAGGCTTGATAAATTTTTGCAAAAGCATTTTGAAAGTCTTCCGAAATCGTTGATGTTTAAGCAAATCAGAAAAAAGAATATTAAGGTTAACAAAAAGCGTTGCGAGGCTCAAACAGTGCTAAATGTGGGCGACGTGGTTGATTTGTATTTGCCCGATGATGTTCTTGCCGAAAAAAAGGTGCATTATGACTTTTTGTCTGCACCGAAGAATATAAGAATTATTTATGAGGACGAGAACATAATTCTGCTTGACAAAAGACAGGGCGAGCTTTGTCACCCCGACGGTGACGAATATGTAAATACTCTCGTGTCGTCGCTCAAACGTTATTTATACGAAAGAAAGGAATATTTGCCCGAAAACGAGAATTCCTTTACTCCGTCGCTTGCAAACAGGATTGACAGAAATACAGGCGGCATTGTTATTGCGGCGAAGAATTATCAATCGCTCAAAATCCTTAATCAAAAAATCAAGGACAGGGAAATAGATAAATATTATCTGACTGTAGTTCACGGTGTTCCCGAAAAGAAGAGTGATATTATAACGGGTTACCTGACAAAGAACAACAAAAAAAATATGGTTACCGTGTCGAAAAATGAGGCTGACGGCGGCAAATATATAAAAACGCAGTACACTGTCCTCGACAGCTACGATGATATCAGTCTTGTTGAAATAAAGCTTTTGACCGGCAGAACTCATCAAATAAGAGCGCATCTTGCGTCAATAGGTCATCCTCTTTTGAATGACGGAAAATACGGCAAAGCTCACGGAAGATTTAAGCAGGAGCTTTATTCGTACAAGCTCAAATTTAATTTTACTACCGACGCAGGTATTCTTGAGTACCTAAACGGTATGGAGTTTACCTCGCAGTATTGCGAAATATTAAAGAAATTTAAGAACAGGGAATACGGTAATGAAAGGTAAGAATTACAAATTTGTCAGGTGCGTTTCAATATTTGCACTTGCCGTTGCGATAATACTTGATACGGCTTGTGCAGTATTCAGTGTGTATTCAATAATCTCCTTGAGAGAAAGAGCAGATTTTTGGGGAATAGCATTTGTTGTAATAATGCTTTTCAGCGATGCTTTAGGCGTGCTTTTTACAAAGGAAACGCTATCAAACGGAGTAAAGTTTTTTGACGATTATGTTGAGTTTACAGGCATTGACGAGAATAATGTTTATAAATATTCCGATATTGAAAGGGTAGAATCCTCAAGGGATACAAGGGCGAGCCTTAGAAAAAATCTTGTTGACAGGTATTCTAATGTTACGCTTTATTTGAGGGATGAAAGCATTGTTAGTATACAGCTTGGGTTGACGTCGGGAAAAACGCTGAAAAAAATTACCGACGAGCTGACCTCACATCTATCTGTCTCTTATACACATCTCCGAGCCCACGAGACGTAGAGGAATCTC
>CAMFQI010000266.1 GCA_945980015.1 uncultured Eubacterium sp.
GATTCCTCTACGTCTCGTGGGCTCGGAGATGTGTATAAGAGACAGGACTATGAGTGCTTTGAGGCCGTTAATGTACCAAAGGATCACCCTGCACGTGATATGCAGGATACCTATTATCTCACGAACGGTCAGCTTTTGAAGTCGCAAACCTCTGCGGCTCAAAACGCTATTTTGCGCAAATATAAGGATGCACTTGTTGAAAACGGCACACCTATCAAAGCGATATTCCCCGGCAGATGCTTCCGTAATGAAGCAACCGACGCCTGCCACGAAAATACCTTCTTCCAAATGGAGGGTATGATGGTAGGCAAGGATATTTCTATTTCAAACCTTATTTACTTTATGAAGACAATGCTTTCGCAGGTTTTTGAAAAGGATATTAAGGTTAGACTTCGTCCGGGCTTCTTCCCATTCGTTGAGCCGGGCTTCGAGCTTGATATAAGCTGTCTTATCTGCGGCGGCGAGGGTTGTCCGAGCTGTAAGCACAGCGGTTGGCTTGAGCTTTGTCCGTGCGGTATGATTCACCCTGAGGTGCTTCGTATGGGCGGCGTTGACCCTGAAGAGTACACAGGTTTTGCATTCGGCTTAGGTCTTACAAGACTTGTTATGATGAAATACGGTATTAAGGATATTCGTGATCTGAACGGCGGCAGCCTAAAGGCTATGAGCCAGTTTACCGACGACGAATAAGAAAGGGGAGTGACGTTATGTTTTTATCTATGAATTGGATTTCGGACTTCGTTGATTTGTCCGGACTTGATAAGCTGAAGCTTATTAATCAGTTTTCTCTTTCAACCGCCGAGGTTGAGAACGAAATATTCTTCAAGGGTGAAGATTTGTCGGGCGTTGTTGTTGCTGAGATAAAATCGGTTGAGCCTCACCCTGACTCAAAAAAGCTCCATCTTTTGAAGGTTGACGCAGGCGAGAGCGAGCTGACAGACGTTGTCTGCGGTGCTCCGAATGTCAGAGTCGGTATGAAAACGGCGTTTGCCAAGGTCGGCGCAAAGCTCGGTGAAATCGAGATTGCACCACGTAAGCTTGCAGGCTATACCTCCTGCGGTATGTGTTGCAGCGAAAAGGAAATCGGCATTTCCGACGATAATAGCGGTATTATGGAAATTACAGACGATATTCCGAACGGTACCGACCTTAAAGATGTTTACGCTATCGACGATATAGTTTTTGAGGTTGATAATAAATCACTTACAAATCGTCCTGATTTGTGGGGACATTACGGAATTGCCCGTGAATTCGCAGCCCTTGCAGGCAGAGAATTAAAGCCGCTTGACGTTATTGATACTGCAAAATACGACAATCTGCCAAAGGTTGATATGAAAATTGAGGACCCGCTTTGTCAGAGATATTCCTGTATGCAAATTGAAAATGTAAACAGAAGCGTGTCCCCTGTTAATATGCGTATCCGCCTTTATTACTGCGGTATGAGAGCAATTAATTTCCTTGCCGACCTTACAAACTATCTTATGCTCGAAATGGGACAGCCTATGCATGCGTTCGATAGCCGTAAGGTTGAAAAGATTAGAATTAAGCGTTTTAACGAGCCGTTTATATTCCAAACTCTTGACGGCGTCGAGCGTAATATCGACGAAAATACTCTTATGATTTGCTCGGATAATACGCCTGTTGCTATTGCAGGTATTATGGGCGGACTTGACAGCGAAATTGTTGATGATACAACAACCCTTACTCTTGAATCTGCCACCTTTGATGCTGCTTCAATACGTAAATCAACCGTTCGACTTGCTCATAGAACCGATGCTTCTATGAGATACGAAAAGAGCCTTGACCCCGAAATGACAACCGTTGCAATAGCAAGATTTGTTAAGCTTCTTCAAGACAGCGACAACGGTGTTAAGGTTGTTTCTGCCCTTACCGACGACTATGCTTATCACTATCCGAAGGTTGAACTCGAATTTGATAAGGCGTTTGTTGATAAGTACACAGGTATTAATATTCCGAATGAAACAATTCTCAAAACTCTTGCGTCTCTCGGCTTTGAAGCAAGCGAAAGTGACGATAATTTCAGCGTGGTTGTTCCGTCGTGGAGAGCGACTAAGGACGTAACCATTAAGGCTGATATTATTGAGGAAATAACACGTATTTACGGCTACGATAATTTTGAGATTAACACCGCAAACGCTCCTCTTTATCCCGTAAAACCCGATGTTGAAAAAACAGTTGAGGACAAAATTAAGGACTTGCTTGTTAAGAGCTTTTCACTTCACGAGCTTCATTCTTACGTTTGGAGCTATTACGACGAGCTTAAGGCAATCGGACTTGAACCAAGCGGCGTAATTAAGCTTGACGGCGCAACAAATCCGAATATCGAAACTATACGTGATTCGATTATTCCTACTCAGCTTTGTCAGGTTAAGAGCAATGTATCGTTCTCACAAAACTTCGGTATTTTCGAGATTGGCAGAGTTGTAAGCGCAGTTGATGAAAATAATCTTTGCGTAGAAAACAAGATGCTTGCCGTAACCTTGTTCAGTAAGACCCAAGACGTCGCTTCGCTTTATTATCATTTGCGTGATATTCTTGCAACAATGTCCGACGATATCAAACATAAGGAATTAACCTTTGAAACTAAGTCGGCAACAAGGGATTATCAGCACCCGAGAAATCTTAACAGAATTTTCTGTGACGGTGTTGAAATCGGCGAAATCGGTATTGTTCACCCTGCCGTATCTAAGAAGATAGACAAAAAGGCGGCTGTTGTTTTTGCCCAAATTGATGTTGAAAAGTTTGC
>CAMFQI010000267.1 GCA_945980015.1 uncultured Eubacterium sp.
CCTAAGCCTTCGTCGGCAGCGTCAGATGTGTATAAGAGACAGGTTTACAACCTTTGGTGTTGTTGACGCCGTTGATATTATATTCGTTGCCGTTATTGTCTTTTTTATTGTGAGGGTAATTCGTGAGACGAGAGCAATGCAGCTCATAAAGGGTCTTTTGTTTTTACTGTTCTTTTATATTGTTGTAAACTTCTTCGGTCTCGGTGCAACGAGCTATATAATGCGAACAATTTTCAGCAATATCCTCATTATTCTTGTAATTTTGTTTGGCCCTGAAATACGAAATATTCTTGAACAAATGGGAATAGGAAACTACCGTAAGGCGTTTAAGAACGTGTTTAATTCCGGCGTTGCGGTTGATATTGCCGATATGAAAAAGACTATTGACGCCGTGTGTAAGGCGTGTGCCGAAATGTCGGACGATAATATCGGTGCGCTTATTGTCTTTGAAAATGATACGCTTTTGGGCGACATTGTAAAAAGCGGAACAATTATCGACGGTAAATGCACAAAGGAGCTTTTGGGAAATATTTTTTATCCGAAGTCGCCGCTTCATGACGGCGCTATGGTAATCCGTAAGGATAGCGTATATGCCGCAGGATGCATTTTGCCGCTTACCGATAATAACGATTTGTCCTCTAAGCTCGGAACACGACACCGTGCGGCTATCGGCATAACCGAGCAAAGTGACGCACTTGCGATTGTTGTAAGTGAGGAAACCGGTGCAATAAGCTACGCCTTGAACGGTACTCTTTATCAGGATGTATCAACCGGCGACCTTCGTGATGTTCTCACTCAGCAGTACATTCCGACAGGCAGTGCGTCCGATGAAAAGATTATATCAAAAATTGCAAGGAGGTTTAAGAATAATGAAAAATAAGAATGAAGCTTATTCCTCCGAAGCAAAGAAAGTAAAAAAAGCATTTTCCTTTTCCAACCTAGTGTATAATGATAAATATCTTATATTCCTTTCTGTTGTAGTTGCACTTTTGGTATGGATATTTACTTCCCTGAGCGTAGGTACTGACGAAACGAAAACCATTAAGGTTGACGTTCCCATTAAGCTCGGCGACTCTGTTTCCGAGCAACTCGGTATGCAGTATTATTCCTTGCAGGATACAGTTGAACTAACCGTTTCCGTAACCGGTGCAAAATATGTTGTGGGTCAGGTTACTGAAAATGATTTGGATATCTCCTTTGATACCTCGGCGGTAAATAGAGTAGGCGAGCACACTATTCCTATTATTGTAAATAATAAATCGAAGTCGCTTGATTTTACCGTTGACTCCGTATATCCGAAAACCGTTGACGGATATTTTGACGTTAATAGCGAAAAAACCTTTGATGTTGTGCTCAACTATGATTCAACAAATGTCGCTCAGGGCTACGCATTTGGTAATCCTGTTTTGAACGAGGAAAAGGTAATTGTTTCCGGTCCGAAGACCTATATAGAAAAGATAACCGACGTTTACTGTGACATTGATTTCGGCGATAAAGCAGACCTTACCGAAACCTTTACACAGGATTGTGAAATTCATTTCAACGGCGACAGTATAGTAAACAATTTTCTAACCGTTACCTCACGTACCGATAAAGAAAAGCCTATCAAGAATATTAACGTTACCTTGCCTGTGCTTAAAAAGGTCGTTTTACCTGTAACCTCGTCGTTTGAGGATAAACCGCAGGGCTTGGCAGACGGAATAGTAAGCGTTTCGTATTCCGTAAACAATGTCGGTGCTGGCGTTTTGCCGTCGGCTGATATAGCTTCTGCCAATATCGGAATAATCTATTTCAATAGCCTTACCGTCGGAACACAGTCATTTGATTTTTCAACCGACGCACTCAACGGTATTACCGTGCTTGACGGAACAAAAACCATTACCGCAACCGTTACCGTAAGCTCGCGTTACACCGAACAAACGGTTAATATTTCAAGAGATAAGGTTATTATTGAGGGTGCCGCAGAAGGCTCAAATATGAGCGTAAGCTATCTCGACGACGCAACTGTTACAGTCCTTGCACCTAAGGGCACAACCGTTACCGCCTCCGATTTGATTGTAAAATGCGATGTTTCAAAAGCGTCATCGGATAATAAATATCCTCTAACCGTTACGGTAACGAATAATGAATGTTGGGTTTACGGAAAATACTCTGCAGTTGTGAAATAATCACTCTAACCACTTTCTTCGCTTTTGTATATTCGTAAAAACAAAGGAGCAATTATGCCTGATAACAGAAAAGATTTGAATCATAGCGCATATATTAAATCCAAGAACAAAAATCAATCTACAAAACCGTCTCGAACCAGAGGATTGTTTGACCTGCCCGACGGTTCTAATAAGCAAGGCTCATCGCATAAGCCGGCAAGCAGGGGATTGTTTGATTTGCCTTCCGGCTATAAGCCTCCCGAAAAAAAGCACAAATCGGTAGGCTTCGGCGACTTGCCGTCCGGTGAGGGTAAGCGTGAAAAAATAGAAGCGCAACGCCGTTTTGCCGAGGAGCGTGAGCTGAAAAGAAAAGGCAAGCTCGAAATTAAAACCGATTCCATGGGTAAGAAGCTTTATCCAAACGAGAACACGGTTGTTTATGCAAAGTCGGGTACTCATGACGCAAATGTCAATCTCGAAAAGGACAGCTCTCGTTCTCCTCGTGATACTGCAAAATTCTATGTAAAGGAAATAGGCTATTATCTCAAGCCGATTGTGATTTATTTTGCGGCAACTATGATGTTTGTTCTTTTCGGTGCACTCGGAAAGCTCAA
>CAMFQI010000268.1 GCA_945980015.1 uncultured Eubacterium sp.
ATTCAATAAAAAATTTTAATTATTATAATATTTATATACAGGTTGATTTATCGGTAACAAAGTGTTAAAATAATTGGGAAATATTTTACAAAACTGAACGGTGATTTTATGCTAAAAAAACGAGGCTCGGGCGTATTAATGCACATAAGCAGTATGCCCTCACCCTACGGCGTCGGCGTTTTTGACGAAAACGTTTTGCACTTTATAGACAAAATTTGCGATATGTCATTCGGTTATTGGCAGGTTTTACCGCTTAATCCGACAGACAGCGCAAACAGTCCGTATTGCAGCGTATCCGCCTTTGCAGGCGACTATATCTACATCAATCCGCAGGGACTTTGCGATATGGGACTAATAAGCGAGGACGACGTCAAGGCGAATATTTATGAAGATACGCCCTACACGGCAGATTACGAATTCGCACGCACAGTAAGACTTCAAACGCTGAAAAAAGCATTTTTGAACGTAAGCTCTAATCTTGCACAGGAAATAAAGAAATTTGAAATAAGCAATCCGTGGCTTACGGATTACGCCGTTTTTATGGCTGTTAAGGAGCAGGAAAACGGCAGACCGTGGTGGGAATGGAGCGAAGAGCACGCCCATTACTTTGAGTGTATCAAGAACATCTACAAATACGAAAACGAAGCGGCATTTTGGAAATTTGTTCAATATATTTTCTATCTGCAATGGGGCGAAATCAAGAAATACGCCAACAAAAAGGGCGTTGCAATAATAGGCGATATGCCGATATATGTTGCTATGGACAGCGTTGACGCTTGGTCAAATCTTCCTATGTTTTTGATAGACGAAAAAACGCTGAAGGTTGAGAAGGTTGCCGGAGTTCCGCCCGATTATTTCAGCGAGGACGGTCAGCTTTGGGGCAACCCGATTTATAACTGGGAGGCTATGAAAAGCGACGGCTACACATGGTGGCTTTCAAGACTTGAGCATACGCTGAAAACTTATGACACGGTAAGAATAGACCATTTCAGAGCATTCGCTTCGTATTGGGCGGTGCCTGCCGACAGCGAAACGGCAAAGGTCGGGGAATGGCTTGAAGGTCCTAAAATGGATTTCTTCAACGCCGTATTTGAAAAATTCGGCAAAAACGCACCGATTATCGCAGAGGATTTGGGTGTATTCGGCGAGGACGTTGTAAAGCTTTTGGAGGACACAGGATTTCCGGGAATGAAGGTTGTTCAATTCGGCTTTGACCCTAATTCCGACAGTTCTCACCTACCGCACAATGCAGGTCAAAACAGCGTAAATTATGTAGGCACTCACGACAACAATACAATCCTCGGCTGGCTTTGGGAGGCAAGCGAAGAGGAGCGACGATTTGCCCTTGAATACTGTCATTTCAAAGGAGATAATTGGGGTGACGGCGGCTTCAAAAGTGCTTCGTGCCGAGCCATAACAGAGGCAGTTTGGCAGAGTGCTTCAAATACTGTAATCATTGCATTTCAGGATATGTGCGGCTTCGGTTCAGACGCAAGAATGAACATACCCGGAGTACCCGAAAAAAATTGGAGATTTCGCACTACAAAAGAGACTGTCGACAATATCGACGCAGAATATTTCAGGCACATCAATTCACTTTACAGACGAACATATCCCGTATTTGAAAAGTAAAAAAACAACAAAATCGGCGGCTCAGCTTTTTAGACTGAGTCGCCGTGCTTTTTTGAAAAATCATTTTATTACGCAAAGCTTCAGGGCTTTATGGTCAACGAAAAAGTCAACCTGTGAATAGTCAAAATTCTCGCCGTCGCAGTTGCCCAAAAGAGCCGTGCCGTCAACACTTTTTATTGTGCCTGATTTTATGTAGTAATTTGTGCAAAATGACGAAGTATTCTCGTTTAATGTGCCGTTTGAATACTTGCTAATCAGAGGAAGTGCACTAATCAGCGACATTCCGTCAACTATGCACGCATCGAGCAAGCCGTCGTCAAGCACGGAATCGGGCGCAGGACAAAAACCGCCGCCATACCAGCTTGCATTACAAATCGCCATAAGCGCGTAGTCCTTATTTTCCTCACTTACGCAAAATTCTTCGCGTGTTTCTTTATTTACACAATTAAGCTCATATGCAATATTGTAGTGCAACGGCTTCATCAAAACAGGAACAACGGCAACATTATAGGCATTATGTCCCAATGACGGCATCTTTTCGGCAATTTTCCTGCCGATAGTTTCAACGAGCGTATCAAGACCGTAGGACATAACATTTATACATTTTTCTCCGTTATAGTCAAGAAGGTCAATAGGCTTAATGTCGTACTTGATTTTTCCGGAATACAGACCAAACGCCTTTATGACATTTTCAACATTAATTTTCTTTGTGCCGTAAACCTTTTTTGCAAAATCGTTTCCGGTACCGAGCGGCAAAATCATAAGCGGAGTATCGGTTGAAGCAAGACCGTTTGCTATTTCGTGTACCGTTCCGTCACCGCCGCACGAAACAATAACGCATTTGTCGCCGTATTTTGAAGCATATTCACGGGAAATACGCATAGCGTCGCCGGGCTGCTTCGTTTCTTCAATAATCATTTCATCATCGATAAGACGAAATGTTGATTTAATGCGGGAAAATATTTTTTGCTTATCATCATTTCCTGCAATTGGATTAATAATAAAAACATATTTCATTTTGTTTATTCCCTCTCATCACAAGGATAATTTTTATCAGATAATCTGAGCACCGCCGACAGGTCTGATAATCAAAACGTGACAGCTTCCCTCTCCGAAAACGCCCTCGA
>CAMFQI010000269.1 GCA_945980015.1 uncultured Eubacterium sp.
AAGAAAAGGCAGTGCGGGCGGTCATAACGGAATGAAGAGCATAATTTCTTGTCTCGGCTCGGAGAATTTTCCGAGAGTAAAAATAGGCGTAGACAAGAAACCGGATGCAAGAACAGACCTTGCCGCTTGGGTGCTGGGCAATTTTCCAAAGGAAAAGGAATCGGAGTTGAATACAGCACTCGAAAACGCTGTGAGCTCTATAGAACTGATGGTAAATGGCGAAACCGATGAAGCAATGAATAAGTATAACAGTTAGGTAAAATATGAGTTGTTTTTCCGAAATATTAAAAAAAGACAGTGAATACAACGCTCTTTTTGAAGCCGTAAAATGCAGCAATTCACCGGTCGGTGCAATAGGTCTGCCCGATATAAATAAGCTTCATATTATTCATTCTCTGTGTGAGGATACGGGAAAAAAGGCGTTTGTTCTTACTCCCGACGAAGCGAGTGCCGTTAGGACTTATGAGGATTTGTCTGCATTTTCAGACGGCGTTTTGCTTTATCCGAAAAGGGAATTTACCTTTTTGGAGGTTGAGGGAATAAGCAGGGAATTTGAGCATATTCGACTCGGTGTGCTTTCAAAAATAGTAAAGGGCGATTATAAAATAATTGTTGCTTCCGTCGGTGCGGCGTGCCAACTTACAATGCCGCCGCAGGCGTTGATTGACAGAAGCTTCACCATCAGTCAGGGTGAGGAAATAAATATTGAGCAAACTGCCCAAAGGCTTGTCAAGGCAGGATATTCACGCTACGATCAGGTTGACGGAACAAGTCAGTTCAGTATTCGAGGCGGACTTCTTGATATTTTCCCGCCCGGTGCAGACGAGCCTGTAAGAATTGAGCTTTGGGGCGACACGGTTGACAGTATTGCAAAATTTGATATATCAACTCAACGCCGAAACGATATGGTTGAGAGTATTGACATCATTCCGGCAACCGAGGTGCTTTTTGCTTCAAGGGAAGAACAGGCGAAAAAAATCGAAGCGCTTGCGTCTTCTCTTAAAGGCAAGTCAATTAAGGCAAGGGAACGACTTTATTCCGATGCAGACAGGCTAAAGCAGGGACTGTCGCTTCATTGCAATGACAAATATTTACCGCTTGCTTATGACAGTAAGGGCGGTCTTTTCGATTATTTTGAAGGACTTTTATTTGTTTGCGAAAGCTCAAAATGTAAGGAAAGATGCGAAAATCAAAACCGCCTTATGCTTGAGGATTTGAAATGGCTTGTTGAGGACGGTATCGTTTGTAAAGGTCTTGAAAAATACAATCTTGATTTTGCCGAGCTTTGCGATATGTATGAGCTTCACTCGGCTATATATCTTGACAGTCTGCCGAGAGGCAGCTTCGACACTCCCGTAAGGCATCTTTCAAGCTTCAAATGTCAGTCCTTCAATGCTTGGAACGGTACGATTTCGCAGTTAAAAGACGAATTGCTCCCGCTAATAAAAACGAATTATGCCGTTTGTATTTTGGCGGGAACGTCACGCTCCGCAAAGGCACTTGCCTATGACCTTGACGAGCAGGGCTATAAGAGTGCTTACTGCGATAAGGCACCCGAGCAGCTTTGCCGTGGAATGATTACCGTAATGTCGGGCACAACCTCGGCAGGCTTTCAGCTAAGCTCGTGCAAATTTGCGCTTATTACCTACGGCAAGGTGAATAACGCAAAGAAAAAGCATAAGCATTTCAGCTCAAAGGATGCAGTTCATTCGCTTGATGAGTTGTCTGTCGGCGACTATATTGTTCATAACATTCACGGTATCGGCGTTTTTCAGGGTATTCATTCACTCGAAATTAACAATGTAAATAAGGATTATATTAAGATAAGCTACGCAAAGGGCGACACTCTTTATGTGCCTGTTACTCAGCTTGACCTTGTCTCAAAATATATCGGGCCGAAAGATGACAACAAGGTGAAGGTCAGTCGTCTCGGCTCGGGTGACTGGACAAAGGCTAAGTCAAAGGTTAAGGCTTCATTGCAGGATATGGCAAAGGAGCTTATTGCACTTTATTCAAAGAGAATGAGCACAAAGGGTTATGCATTCGGCGAGGATACGGATATGCAAAGGGATTTTGAGCTTCGCTTTGCGTACGAGGAAACCGAGGATCAGCTTCGTTGTATCGACGAAATAAAGGGCGATATGGAAAGGCCGCACCCTATGGACAGACTTCTTTGCGGCGACGTCGGCTTCGGTAAAACGGAGGTTGCTTTGCGTGCGGCGTTTAAGTGTATTGCCGACGGAAAGCAGTGTGCTATTCTTGTTCCTACAACCGTTCTTGCAATGCAGCATTTTCAAACGGCAACAAAGCGAATGGAAGCTTTCCCTGTAAAAATCGAAATGCTCAGCCGATTTGTTTCTCCCACGAAGCAAAAGGAGGTTTTGAAAAATCTTGAGCAGGGCAGGGTTGATTTGCTTATCGGTACTCACAGAATTTTCGGTCAGGATATAAAATTCAGCGATTTGGGACTTCTTATTGTTGATGAGGAACAGCGCTTCGGCGTTGCACAAAAGGAAAAAATCAAGGAGCGCTTCCCGAAGGTTGACGTGCTGACGTTGTCTGCAACGCCTATACCGAGAACGCTGAATATGGCAATGACGGGCATCAGGGATATGAGCCTGCTTGAAGAAGCGCCCGGCGACAGAAAGCCCGTTCAGACCTATGTTCTTGAATACGATTTCGGCATTTTGGTCGAGGCTATGGAAAAGGAGCTCAACCGAGGCGGCCAGTGTTATTATCTTCATAATGATATTGAT
>CAMFQI010000270.1 GCA_945980015.1 uncultured Eubacterium sp.
CCGATTGTCTAAGCGTTCAAAGTCTTATAAACAGAATAAGCTAAAAAAATGAAAACGCGCAGGAACATTACCTGCGTGTTTTTTATTGTTATTTCAACAAAATTTTTACTATAATTTGATTTATGCTTGCTTGTGGATTTTACATTTTAGGATTAAGATTTAGTTGTAGCAGTTAAGTGCTATAAAAACTATTTTAAGGAGTTAAAAAATGAAAAAATTATTTGGAACAATTGTTAGCTTGATTGTTGTTGCGGCAACAGTAGTATGTTTATTCACAGGCTGCAGCGGAAAAAAGGAGACCGTATCTACAGACGGTTCAACTTCTATGAGCAAGGTCATCGGATCGTTGAGCGAAGCATTTGAATCAGAAACAGGAATAGCGGTTAGCTACAACGCAACCGGTTCGGGAGCAGGTATTCAGGCTGTTGAAGAGGGAAGATGTGACATCGGACTTTCAAGCAGAAGCCTGAAAGATGAGGAAAAGGCAAAAGGCTTAAAGGAAACAGTTTTGGCTTACGACGGAATTGCAATTATTGTTAATCCAAGCAATCCTGTCGGAGAATTGGATGTTGAAACTATTGCAAAAATCTACAAGGGTGAAATTGCAAACTGGAATGAAATCGGCGGTAACGACTCAAGCATTGTTATTATCGGCCGTGAGGCAGGAAGCGGAACAAGGGATGGCTTTGAATCCATAACCGATACAAAGGATAGCTGCAAGTATAATCAGGAGCTCACTTCAACGGGCGATGTTATTGCAACAGTTGCAGGAAATCCGAATGCAATAGGCTATGCTTCACTCGCTTCTGTGAAGGATACGGTTAAGGCTGTTACGGTAAATGGCGTTACACCAAGTGAGGCTACAATAAAAGACGGAAGCTATGTTATTCAGCGCCCGTTTGTTCTTGTAACAAAAGAAGGTGTTGAGCTTTCCGAGAGCGCAAAATCGTTTTTCGACTTTGCAACCTCCGATAAGGCAAATCAAATTATTGTTGACGCCGGCGTAGTGCCTGCAAATTAATAAATATGCGGCGGTGCCTGTGTGCCGCCGCATAAATTTTCATTGAGGAAAAGTATGAAAAAGAAAAGATTGTTTGAAAATATCGTTTACGGTGTATTTCTTATTTTAGGGCTGATTACTGTCGGCTGTGTGTTGATGATAACTGTGTATTTGGTTATCTCCGGATTGCCTGCAATAAAGGAAATAGGACTTGTCGATTTTTTATTTGGAAAAGAGTGGGCTTCTACTGCCGCTGAACCAAAGTTTGGAATTTTGCCATTCATTTTGACGAGTATATACGGTACATCGGGAGCTATTGTTTTGGGTGTTCCCATTGGCTTTTTCTGTGCCGTGTATCTTTCAAAGTTTGCAAAAAAAGAGGTTCGCTTCGTAATTGAATCAGCAATAAATATTCTTGCAGGAATACCGTCCGTTGTTTATGGACTTGTCGGTATGCTGGTGCTCGTTCCTGCGATAAGAAAAGTGTTTAGTATTCCCGACGGAGCAAGTCTTTTAGCGGCAATTATTGTTCTTGCCATTATGATTTTGCCGAGTGTAATAAAGGTTGCCGTAACCTCATTGGACGCGGTTCCCGCTGAATATGAGGACGCTTCATATGCGTTGGGTGCAACTAAGGTCGAAACAGCATTCAGAGTATCTGTTCCTGCCGCAAAAAGCGGAATAGTTGCGGCGATAGTGTTGGGTGTCGGCAGAGCAATAGGCGAAGCAATGGCTGTTATGATGGTTGCGGGAAATGTTGCAAATATGCCGTCGCTTTTCAAGAGCGTGAGGTTTTTAACAACGGCAATCGCAAGCGAAATGGCATATTCAAGCCCCGACAGCCTGCAAAGAAATGCTTTGTTTTCTATTGCATTGGTGCTTTTTGTGTTTATTATGCTTATTAATTCAACTCTGAATTATTTTTTGAAGCGAGATAAGGAATAGTATGAAAAGAAAAATATATATCGTTATTATGAAAGCATTAATGCTTATTAGTATTTTTGTTACAGCGGCGTTGTTGTTTTTCCTTTTGGGATATGTTTTCGTTAAGGGCATTCCCAACATTTCGTGGGAATTTCTTACTACAAAGCCCAGCTACACATCAGGGAAAATAGGTATTTTGCCCGATATACTGAATACCGTTTATATCGTTTTAGCAACGATAGTTTTAGTCCTGCCGCTTGGCGTCGGTGCGGCAATTTATCTTACCGAATACGCAAAGAACAAGAAGGTTTCTATGGCAATTGAATATGCTTGCGAGATACTATCTGGTATTCCGTCTGTTATTTTCGGTCTTGTAGGAATGCTGTTGTTCTCGAATAATTTCGGAACAAGCTTGCTTGCCGGAGCGCTTACTCTTGTTATAATGAACCTGCCTACTATAATGCGTACAACTCAGGAAAGCTTAAAAACTGTACCCCAAAGCTTGAGAGAGGGCGCTTTCGGTTTGGGAGCCGGAAAATGGAGAGTAATCAGAACCGTCGTTTTACCGAATTGCGTTGACGGAATCATTACTGGCTGTATTTTGTCGGTAGGCAGGGTTTTGAGTGAATCCGCAGCATTGCTTTTTACAGCAGGATTTGCACATATAATCAACGGCGTAGCTTCTGCTTTGGTAAGTCCCGGTGCAACGCTCACAGTTGCGCTGTATGTCTACGCAAAGGAGGAGGGAGAATTTGGCGTTGCATTTGCCATAGCGGCAATCCTTATAATTTTGACATTGATTATTAATTTTTCGGCTGACTTGGT
>CAMFQI010000271.1 GCA_945980015.1 uncultured Eubacterium sp.
TCCTCTACGTCTCGTGGGCTCGGAGATGTGTATAAGAGACAGATACAGCAGCACTTCTCCTTTATATAATTATCAAGAGAGTGATTACTGCGATTTTGGGCAGAGCAAAGGTTAAAAGAAACACCTCTATTGGTTCTATCGTCGAGTTGTTCTATACCTATGACGAAGAAGATGACCGTTGGTATATTAAAGAACATTTCGGACAAGCTCGTACATTTATTAAAACAGCATATTATGGCGGCTGTTTTGTTTCAGGATTGGCATTGCTCATATCCTGCGGCTTGTGTATGAATAATTTGGTGAGCACACCTTTTTATCCCGTATTTGCCGTTATCATTATCGGTGAAATGGCCTTCTATATTGATGGTTTGGAAAAAGGACAGCAAAAATCCAATTTGACAGTACAGGCAGATAACTCACATCGCATTGCTATGTATCCAATGCTCCGAAAGCCTTTAAAAGCCTTGTTTGGTGATAAGCTTTCTGCGGAGGGTACTACCGTAAATAACGGTGGCGTAAGCGGCGGCGCTATTGAGGATATCCTTGTTGGCCTTGAAAGAAACGGCGGTCACATCGGTAAAAACTATTCCGCTTTTATTCGCAGAAAGATGGAAAAAGGTCTTAAACCTAACGTAGATTATGTTCGCTCAGGTTATGACCTTGCGACAGGAAAAAGTTTGTTATTCAACACTCCGTTCTATGATAAACTTAATCCTTATGTCTTTTATGCTATGAATCGCGAATTGCTTACCGGCGGAAAGGTGTTAATCGTTCTCGGTCGACATGGAACTGAAGAAGATTTACGCCAATGGACTGCAACCGGAATGAAGGCAGTTTCAAACATTCCAGACCTTTGGAAAATAGAAGTTCTTTCTGGTAAAAAGGTTAACGAAGAAAACTTACCGGATATCGGCATCATATCTCGCTCTGCTGTTCACGACTTGGATGTTCATAAAAACAATCTTCCTTTCTTGCGTAACGTCTCGTTTGTTGTGGTTGTTGAACCCTCCAAACTTGTAACAACGGCGCAAATCGGTTTGAATTTGTTGATTAAATGCTGCGGAAAAGAGCGTTCTATTACATTCTGTTCCGTTGACCGTAACTGTGATGGCTTGGTTGATGCACTTTCGCATATCTTAATGACCAACATTACTGAGGTTTCAGCCACCGAATATCCGCACGGTATGAGTTCGTATATGTACTGGACAGCAGACGATGATTATCTGCAACACCGTATTTTGCCCGGTGTGTCCAGATTCTTGGGTATGGGCACCGAACTCTCAATGGTTGCACTTAAAAATCAGGTGAAGAAAACCGTTTGGTATGGCGGCGAAGCATTCCCCGTGCTCGATGCACACTGGATTGCAAAGCAATACTACTACGATTTGCTTGATTATGCGCAACTTCCTACAAACCAAGAAACGTTCGACAATTGCTTTCAAGCATCCTTTAATATGTGTAATGAACGCGTTAGCGATTATTCATATATTTGTGTTGAGGATGATAGAAACAATTTGTTTGAAACACGCCGTAACTTTGCAACTATTGCAGAACAGCAAGGCTTTGTAAATGTTATTTCTTCTGAGTATATGCTTCGTGAGTATATGTCGGACAATACCGAAATATTTACGGCAGACCCCAAAGCTATACCATATATTACCGCAGACTATGCACGTACAAAGAGAAACTCAATTCTTTCGCTTTGCTTGTTATTGTGTATTGACTCGGTAAAAGAAGAAATGCTGCTTAGACAGTTAAAGATGTTAAACATCGAAGCCAAAGATCCTGTTGCTGAAATGTGGAAAGAAATTTGTACAATCTTCGGCAGTGATACTGTTACCGATAAGCAAGGTAATCCAATACTTTCAGTTGAAAATTGTGATGGTAAAACTTTATCCTTTGAAAAGAATGATACCATTATTTTCAGAAGAGAATATAGTGTTGAAAGCGGAAAGTTTGAGAGCGTTTATACCATCGAAAATGCAGACTTCTCGCGCATTATCTTAGACGACTTGCAAAATGCCAGCTACATTGCCGAGCAAGAAAGCAAAGATGTTTATATCGGCACCGAGCTCAAAGGTCACGTATATCAAAAATATATGCCCGGTCAGTTCTTCACTCTGAACGGAAAATACTATGAAATGGTATCTACCGCTTCTGATAATCGTATCTTGGTACGTCGTGCTTCCGAGCATATTGGTGGAAGGTTGTCTTACAGACAGGTACGTAATTATACAATCAATCACCTTGAAGATTCTCCTTCTATGGGTGCTCTTAAGTCGGTTAACAATATTGATATTCACTATCAATTTGCCGACTTTAGTGTAGACACACCTGGTTATTGGAAACTGCGTGCTTACAATGATTTCGATAACGGCGATTTAGTCAAAGTTAATGGCGTACCTACCCGTGAATATCATCATAAGCAAATTTTAAAATTTGATTTCTCTAAATATGGTGATGCATTCACGGATTCCATCAGAATGACTCTTACAAATCTTTTAAACGAAGTCTTTGTAACCTTGTTTGCTGATAATCAGTCGTATATTTCTGCGGTAACACCCGGAAATTACGATGCGCCTTTAACCTATAGTCTTGAGTTGGCAGAAGATATTGAAAATGCTGATAAATGCATCTTTATTATCGAAGATAGCCAGCTTGATATCGGTTTGTTGATTGCTGTAGAGCGTAACGTGAATCGTATTTTCCAAATCATTTCGGATTATCTTACTTGGAATGATGA
>CAMFQI010000272.1 GCA_945980015.1 uncultured Eubacterium sp.
GGATAAATATATCCTATGATTATTATACATATTTTCTCCTATGTTGTCAACAATACTTCAATCCGAAAACATTTTCTCTTGTTTAATTCATATTCTTGTTTCCGCGCGATTTATTGGCTAGGCTGATTTTTCTTTTTCCTGTTTCTCAAAACTATCATAAACACCATGCCGCACAGACCACCGCAGGCGTTCATCATCATATCCGTCATAGTATCGACAAGTCCGAGATAGCCGTATTCTCCACGGTATTTTGAAATATCAATCATTGCAGTTTCCTGTCCGTACCTTGCAAGCTGCAGATTTGTACCGTGAAGCGTATCCATCAAAAACTCATAAAACTCCCAACCCACGGCAATTGAAAGAGCAAACATAATGCTGAAAAGCGCCGCAAGAGTTGCCGCGCATTGTCCTTTTTTTCGCTGAATAATCACGGCAAAATCATAGCCGAAAACAGCGCATACTATTCCCGACATAATATGCATAAAATTATCAAACCAGCTTACGCTGTCGAAAAATCCGAAGTACGAGCCTATTACTATACCGATAAAGATTATCAAATTAAGCATCGTCTGACTTAGCGGCGGCACTTCAATAATAAAGCTCGTATGCCCGAAAACCTGGAACATATCCCAAAGATGTGCAAATATAAAACAAAAAACACTTTCAAAGCCCATCACAACATCGCCGTGGATAAAGCTATAGCCTGCGCAAATAAGCATACTGACACGCACTATTATCCAAAAAACGAGCTGTGCCTTGGGTATTTCGTTAATCGGGTCTTTTCTTAATTTGTACGCCATATTTTTAGCCTTTCAATTTTTTTCGTCTTCAGTATATCTTTGATTGCGGTTGTCAAGATGCGAAATATTCACGTAATCCGGCAATCCGTCACGGTAAGGAATCTGCGCAACGCCCCTGACAAGCGGCTTGAGATATTCAATCATTTCATTTGTAACGTCATTTCCGTCGGCATTTATCCAATGACGAGGAACCGTCTTCTCGGCATTTGCAACAACGCCCACTCTCTCGGTGTAGTATTCAACCGAATACGGAGAGTTCGACGTTCTTCTCAAGGTGGCAAACACTCCGTTTTCACCGTTTAACGCCGCCTTTACGGCAATCATTCCGAGGTTTTGCGCTTCGGTAATATCGGTAAGCGAGGCAGTATGCCCTGCGCTTCTCTGCAAAACGGAAAGCTCAAGCGAACGCACCTTACAGCCGATTTTTTCCTCAACAACGCCTTGAAGATATGCACCCACACCGCTTAATCTTTTGTGTCCGAATTTGTCAACATTGTCGCTTCGTGCCGAAACGTATTCACCGTTTTCATCACGTATACCCTCGCTGACAACTACGATTACGGAATTGTATTCCTCTAGTTTATGCTGAATATCGCTTATAAACCTTTCAATACTAAACGGCACCTCGGGAAGATAGATAAGATGAGGAGAATCATTTTTGCTGTCTCTTGCAAGCACGCTTGCCGCCGCAAGCCAGCCTGCATCCCTGCCCATAGCTTCGATGATATGAACGGATTTAATGTTGTAAATCGCAGTATCATAAGCGACATTTCTTACCGCAAGGGCAACATATTTCGCCGCCGAAGCAAAGCCGGGTGAATGGTCAATCCCCATTAAATCGTTGTCGATAGTTTTCGGTATTCCGACAACCTTTATATCTATATTATTTTGATCAACATATTGCGACAGCTTTTCGACGGTGTCCATCGAATCGTTACCGCCGATATATAACAAATACGAAATATCGTATTTTTTTAATTCTTTGATAATCCTCTCATACTCCTGCGTTTCTCCCGAAAGCTTGAAACGGCACGAGCCGAGGAACATTGCGGGAGTAAGGCTCAAACGGTTAAGCCTCGACGGTTTATGAGCAAAATGCTCGGTTAAATTAATAACATTTCCGTCAATCAAACCCTGTATTCCGTGCACCATACCGTACACGGTATCAATATCCGTATTACTAAACGCATATTCAAGCGCACCCGCAAGGCTTGCGTTTATTACGGCAGTAGGTCCGCCCGACTGCCCGATGATCATATTATTTGCCATTAAACCTGTCCTTTGTATTTTTATTTCAATAATATAATCCGCAATAATTATGTATTATATAACGAATTTCATATTATTTCAACAACTTTTATTTTCCTGCAAAGCATAAGAACAGTAATAGCCGGATTTTATTTCCTCGTTGCTAATGCTCCTGTTCTCCTTTGCATAAGGGAGAGCCTAAATTCAAAACATAACGCTGTTTTAGCGCACAAAACATTATATTTACAACCGAATACTAAAAGTTCTACCGATATGCGACCTGTTATTCGTTGATTTTGGTTTGGCGATATGCTATCATAATTACGAGGTGAACTTATGCATAATTATGATTTGGGAAACAGAATATACGAGCTTCGCAAAGGCAAAGGTTTGTCGCAAAAAGAACTTGGAGAAATGGTCGGAGTTACAAATAAATCAGTATCAAAATGGGAAAACGGCACGGCTATTCCAAAAACAGACACTCTTGTAAAGCTCGCAAATGTTTTTGAAATCTCACCTCAAGAGCTGTTACAGGGAAAAACAGAAAATAAAATCACATTAAGTCAGCTTTCCTCTCAAACGAACGAAATGTTTTTACAGGAAGAGCTTGACAAGCGTAACAAAGAGGAATTGAAAGCAAAGCTTATACCTGTCTCTTATACACATCTGACGCTGCCGACGAAGGCTTAGGTG
>CAMFQI010000273.1 GCA_945980015.1 uncultured Eubacterium sp.
TATATATTCTGCAACAGTGGTATTTACCGTGTTGACAGCGTTGTTTTCTGTATTGTATCTTAAATTTAATGCCGATTTGTTTATTACCCTTGCAATAACCTTTGGTACGGTGTTGTACCATTTTGTAATGCGTCTTGCTGTTGGATTTTTTGTTCCGCACGGATTTCATTATACCGATAAATATTTTACTGAGAAGAAATTCGAAAAGCGTCTGTATAAGTCATTGAGGGTTAAAAAATGGAAAAAGTTTATGCCGAGCTATAATCCCGATTCTTACTCAATAAAAAATGATGTTCGTTCTCTTGAAATTATTGCCGATACTACTTGCAGAAATGAGGTTATACATCTTGCTATATGCCTGTTGAGCTTTGTACCGATAATTTTTATTGCATTTTTCGGCTCGGCTGCAGTTTTCATTATCACATCTGTTTTAAGTTGTATGTTTGATATGATATTTGTAATTATGCAGCGTTATAACCGTCCTCGCTTAGTCAAAATTATTGAAAGAAAGAAAATATTGTAGTATAAGAGCAGGTTTTATCATCTGCTCTTTTTTCTTGCCATTCTTAGATTTGTATGCTAAACTTAATTAAGGAAAATAAATCCGTTCGTAAAAAACTTGTTCGGATTTATCTCGCTTGCTTAAAATAAGAATATGATGAAATTAGGAGAGTATTATGCGTAGGAATTATGAAAAAACCGAGCTTACAAATATGTGTATGATATATGATGACGCAGGTAATATTTTAGTTCAGGATAGAGTTAGCAAATCGTGGGGAGGCGTAACATTTCCCGGCGGACATATTGAAAAAGGTGAAAGCATTGTTGAATCTGTAATACGAGAAATAAAAGAAGAAACAGGACTTGATATAAAAAAGCCTAAAATATGCGGTGTTAAGCAATGGCAGGTAAATAAAAAAGTACGTTATATAGTGTTTTTTTACAAAACGAATGAGTTTAGCGGTGAACTGAAATCCTCTGCAGAGGGTAAAGTGTTTTGGATTAAACCTGAAGAACTGAAAAATTATAAGTTATCAAGTGATTTTGAAGAAATGTATGAGATTTTTCAAAGTGATGATTTGCAGGAATTTCAGTGGAAACAGGAAAACGGCGAATGGGTTAAAAGAATCTTTTGATAGGTGATGTTCGTATGCAGGATGATAAGATATGTTACGATGTTTGCAAAAGACAGGATATAGATGATGTTTCAAAACTCGCCTTAAAATTATGGAATGACGCTGATTATTATGAATTGAAAGACGAATTTGAAGCGGTATTACAAACCGAAAGCAATATAGTTTGTGCCGCTTATTGTCAGGAAAAAATGATTGCATTTGCTCATTGCAGTCTGCGTAACGAATATGTTGAGGGTGCTGATAGCGATAATGTTGCTTATCTTGAAGGAATTTATGTTGAACAGCAATTTCGTAATTGCGGTGTCGCAAGTTGTTTAATGCAATGCTGTGAAAACTGGGCAAAATCAAATGGTTGCCGGCAATTTGCAAGTGATTGCGAGGTAAACAATTTATCAAGCATAAATCTGCACAAGAAATATGGATTTAACGAAAGCGCAAAGCTTGTTCACTTTATTAAAAATATTGGTGGTTAGATATGAGCGTTAATTTTTATGAAACAGTTGAAGATAGTTTGTTAAAATTTGCCGTTATTGTTGCAAAAACAAACGGTAAATGGGTGTTCTGTAAGCATAAGAGCAGAGACACATTAGAAATTCCGGGCGGTCATCGTGAGCCTAACGAAAATATTATTGATACAGCAAAGCGTGAGCTTATTGAAGAGACTGGTGCTATTGATTTTGACTTAAAGCCCATTTGCGTTTATTCAGTAATTGAAAAGGATAATTTTAATGGCGAAGAAACATTCGGGCTTCTTTGCTATGCAGATATAAAATCCTTTGGCGAAATTAATAGTGAAATTGAAAGAATTATCATTACAGATGAGCTACCGACGAATTGGACTTATCCGACAATTCAACCATATCTTCTTGCAGAATTAGAAAAGAGAAAGGTAATATGAAAGTGCTATATAAGAAATTGGTCAGGGATAATATTCCGGACATTTGCATTGCAAATAATCAAAAGCCAAAGTACAGAGTGCTTAGTGATAATGAATACAAAACAGCCCTTAACCGGAAGCTTAAAGAGGAAACAAAAGAATATATTAGAAGCGGTGATATAAGAGAACTTGCAGACATTCTTGAGGTTGTTGAGGCTATTGCCGTTTTACAAGGAAGCACTTTTGACGATGTGTTAAAGATTACGAAATTGAAAGCAAATAAAAACGGAAAGTTTGAAAAGAAATATTACTTAGAAAGTGTCATTAAGTAATATGACTGATATAAAATATGGCAAAAGTTTTGTGTGCAAAGGTGTATTGTGAAAATTACATTTTATATTATAACTTCTAAATTTGAGGAAAATAGATATGTTCAGATTAAAAAACGATAATTCACTACCTATAATTACCGCTCAAAAGCATATAACAAGCTGTCATAAAACTGCTGATGAGATGAATTTACCAAAGACTGCGGTTCTGTTCTTTATGCACGGTGGAATTGAATATTTGACAGAGCATTATAGTTGTGAATTAATAACCGAAAAATTCCCGAGATTTCTTAATTCCTGCCCGATTTATAAAGCGGTTAATTATGATTTTTGCTTTTTGCACGGCGGTCACGGTGCACCGCAGGCTGTTGATACTGTCTCTTATACACATCTCCGA
>CAMFQI010000274.1 GCA_945980015.1 uncultured Eubacterium sp.
AGATTCCTCTACGTCTCGTGGGCTCGGAGATGTGTATAAGAGACAGGAGTTGCAAAGGTGTTGTCGACGATAAGCGGAATACCGTTTTTGTGTGCAACCTCGGCGAATGCTTCGATATCGAGAATATCAAGGCTCGGATTTGAAATTGTTTCGCCGAAAATTGCCTTTGTATTAGGCTTAATAGCCGCTTGAATTTCCTCTTTTGACGCAGTCGGAGAAACAAAGGTAAAGTCAATTCCGAGCTTTCTCATAGTAACGTTAAAAAGATTGAACGTTCCGCCGTAGATTGCGGAGGACGAAACGATATGGTCGCCTGCCTGTGCGATATTGAAGATTGCGTAGAAGTTTGCCGCCTGACCGGAGCCTGTCAGCATTCCTGCAACGCCGCCCTCTAATGCCGCAATTTTTGAAGCGGCATTATCGCAGGTCGGGTTTTGAAGTCGTGAGTAGAAATATCCGCTTGCCTTGAGATCGAACAAATCGCCCATTTCAACGCTGCTGTCATATTTGTATGTGGTGGACTGGATAATAGGCATTACCCTCGGCTCACCGTTTTTTGGTTTATATGTTCCCTGAACGCAAATTGTGTCTAATTTCATTTGCACTTACCTCCTAATTTTTGTTTTTATCATAGATGATTTTGAGACCGTCTATCAACAGATTTTCGTCTATTATTACTTCTCTTTTACAGTTTCTCGCAACGGTTTTTCCCAAGCCGCCGGTAACGATTACCGTTGCTCTTTCACCAAGCTCGTCCTCAAATCGTTCAATCAGTCCGTCGAGCATACACGCCGTACCGATAACAGCACCCGAACGCATACTTTCGATTGAATTAGTTCCGATAACCTTTTTCGGTGCGGAAATATCTATTTGAGGAAGCAATGCCGCACCCGCAGAAAGAGCGTTGATTGAGGTTTTTATTCCTGTTGTGATAATTCCGCCGATGAAGTTCCC
The DNA here is from genome assembly GCA_945980015.1 of uncultured Eubacterium sp. Taxonomy (GTDB): domain Bacteria; phylum Bacillota; class Clostridia; order Oscillospirales; family Acutalibacteraceae; genus Eubacterium_R. Next base: position 955 of record CAMFQI010000274.1, read on the forward strand.
GTCCTTGTCAATAACCGAGCCTGTTGTCGCCGTGCCCAAATCAAAAATGATTATCGGCAACGGATATTTTTCCTTTGCTGCAACTGCGCCGACAACTAAATCGGCACCGAGCTGAGCAGGGTCGTCGATTTTTATTGAAAGTCCTGTTTTAACACCGGGACCCACAACTATTGCATTGATTTTGCAAACCATTTTAATTGCGCTTACAAGTGAGCGTATTAATGCAGGTACAACCGACGAGATAATTGCGCCGTCGATTTCACCGACATTATTAAGCTTCAAAAACGAGCTTAAGCGCATTGCATATTCGTCTTCGGTTTCGTAAATATTTGTACTCATTCTGCCTGAGCAAACAAGCTCGTCACCGTCGAGCACACCGACAACTATATTAGTATTTCCTACATCTATTGCAAGTAACATAGTATCACCTCAAAAGTAATATATTTATTCTATCACTTATATACAAAAAAGGCAAATACTTTTTGAATAATATCACAACGCACAAATCAAATAGAAAGTCAAGTCTTGTTTTTTATGAAATTTTGTGGTATTAGGTATAATGAGGTGATTTATGTGTTTTTAGAAAACGAGAGTACAACCGCATATATGTGTGCTTTTGTAAAGGCTCATCATATGCGAACAAATCTGTTCAAAATTTATGAGGACAGGCTTTGCGAAAAATTGCTACTTGATGAATACGACGCAATAAAAAGCAGTATTGAACAGGGCGCAGACTTTTTTGAGAAGGGAGCGGAAGCAGACAAAGTAATTAATTCATACCTTGCAGGAAATGTTATTGCAAGGACGGCTTTTAATCTAAACAGGCTTAATAATGCGGTATTTCTAAACACACGGCAGTATATAAATCTCGCTTCGGGATTGGACGTTACGGGCTACGAAAAAGGCTCTTTGTGTCGGAGTGTAAAAATTTTTGATTTAGACAGGTATTCTATGTTGAAATCAAAAAAGGAAATGCTCGTAAAAAACGAAGCGAGCACTTATCCGATTGCGTACATACCGTGTGATTTATCTTGTGATAATCTTGCCGTGAACTTGATAGTAAAGGGATTTTGTTCAGGCGAAAAAGCCTATTTTTCAATGTTCGGAATAACGCAGTATTTATCGCATACCGAATTTGAAAGCCTTTTACATTCGGTTTCTCTTCTTTCCTGTAAGGGTACGGCGTTGGCATTTGATTATCAAAGCACTCAGGATAAAAAAATAAACGCCATTGCAAACGGCGCAGGCGAGGAAATGAAGGCGGATTACAGCGATGAATATGTTTTTGAGACTTTAAGAAAAAACGGCTTTCGTATTTACGAGCTGATGAACTCAAGGGATATTGAACAAACCTATTTTGAACGCTACAATCAAATTTATCCCGAAAAGAAAATGAAGCTGCAAGGAGACCTAAACCTCGTCATTGCAGTGAAATCATAATAAAAACGGTGGTTTGGATTTCCAAGCCACCGCTTTTGATTAAGCCTTATTCGTATACTACATTGTCGGCAGTTGTGATTTCGTAAATACCGTCAAGCTGAGTATTGTCGGTAAGGTCGCAGAATGTTTCGTTTTCGTATTCTGCAATGCCCTCGTAGTCAATAAGATAATTCTGCTTCATAGTCAGAATTTTGTCTTCCTTTCCTTGATAATTTGTTATTATCAATTCGGGAGTTGAGTCGTTGTCGAGGTCTTTTACAAGATATTTTGAATTAGCCTTAACGGTGTCGTCGCAGTTGTTGATTACCCATTGAACCGCCCAATAATA
>CAMFQI010000275.1 GCA_945980015.1 uncultured Eubacterium sp.
TAGAATTCTCCGACATCCTCCGGAAAGCCTACTGCCTTAAAACAGCCCATATTCTTTCCGCTTGAAAAGATATATGCGCCGTCAATTGAGTTGTTTACACTCGTTACGCATTGCGCAACATATTCAAGCTCATCAAGGCGGGCATTCTTCATTCTCACCCTATTTGCCTTTCCGAAATATCTCCAAATATCGGGGCCGTTTTCGATACTGTCAACCTTTTTTGTAGGTATAACCTCAGCAACGTCGATATTAAAATGCTTAAACAGAAATTCCTCGCAGTTTTTTCTCGCTTCCTTACTGTCATAAAAAACGTGAAGCGCATAATCGTCCTTGTGGTCGGGATAAATGCCGTAAGCCGCAAAGCCGCCGCCGAGACCGTTTGAACGGTCGTGCATAAGGGCTATGGACTTTATTATCTCCGAGCCGTTAATTAGGTTGCCCTTTCTGTCAATTATCGCCGCAATGGCGCAGCCTGACGGAATTCTGATTTCTCCTTCTTTTAACATAATTCCCTCTCCTTCTAAACGCCGTAAACCGGTTGCAAAAAACCGGCTTACAGTAGAGTTATTTTTTATTGTTATCAAAAATATATGCCGATTAAATATCGTCCTCGCCCTGAAGCGCATCATATCCACGCTCACCGGTACGAACCTTTACAGCATCGTCAACGCCGTATACAAAAATCTTACCGTCACCGATATTGCCGGTATAAAGCACCTTGCGAGCCGCATTGATTACATCCTCAACAGGAACAGCCGAAATTACCATTTCAAGCTTCATCTTCGGATTAAGGTTAAGCTCCTCAATTTCAACGCCACGATATTTTCTGATATGACCCTTTTGAGTACCGCAGCCCATTACGTTTGTAACCGTCATACCTGTAACGCCTACGCTGTTCATAGCCTGCTTAACATCCTCAAAGCGTGCAGGGTTGAATATCATTACTACCTTTGAAAGCTTATTCTTTGTGTCTGTTGTGTATGTTTCAACAGGAACTGCCTTTTCAACAGGAGCCGCAAGAGGTACAGGCTCACTTGCAGGAGCAACGGAAGCCTTGATTGAAGACGAGGTTGCAAATGCCATAGCCGGCATAAAGTCTGCGTAAGCCGACGGAAGATTGTGCTCAGTTGCGTCAAGACCCTTGATTTCCTCCTCCTCGCTGACACGAAGTCCGTTTGTTTTCTTGATAAGGAAGAATACGATTACCATTGTAACAACTGTCCAAGCAGCTACTGCGACAAAGCCAAGAAACTGAATACCGAGCTGCTTAAAGCCGCCGCCGTAGAACAAGCCCTTGCCTACACCGTCATATCCGGTTGAGAACAAGCCTACCGCAAAAGTACCCCAAATACCGTTTGCCATATGAACGCCGACAGCACCTACAGGGTCGTCGATATGAAGCTTCTTGTCTAAAAGCTCAACAACTACTACAACAAGTATACCTGCAACAAGACCGATTATGATTGAGCCGAAAGCGTCAACGCAGTCGCACGGAGCTGTAATTGCTACCAAGCCTGCAAGAGAAGCGTTAAGCGACATTGAAACATCGGGCTTGCCGTCCTTTATCCAAGTGAAAATCATTGTTGTACAGGTTGCAACGGCAGGAGCCATTGTTGTTGTAAGGAAAATAGAAGCGAGTGTTTCGGTATCGGTTGCAGCAGCACCGTTAAAACCGTACCAACCAAACCAGAGAATGAATACACCGAGTGCGCCGAGCGTCAAAGAGTGACCCGGAATAGCCTTAACCTTTACCTTGCCTGTTTCCTTGTCCTTAACATACTTGCCGATACGTGGGCCGAGCATCATAGCGCCGATAAGAGCAGCAATACCGCCTACCATATGAATGGCAGTCGAGCCTGCGTAATCGTGGAAGCCCATCTTTGCAAGCCAGCCGTTACCGTTCCAAATCCAGCCTGCCTCGATAGGATAAACAACTGCCGAAATTACAGCCGAATAAATACAGTATGACGAGAACTTTGTTCTTTCTGCCATAGCACCGGATACGATAGTAGCCGCCGTAGCGCAGAAAACAAGATTGAACACGAAGTTCGCCCAGTCACCGCTGTTATCAAGATAGCCTGTAAGCAATCCTAAATTCGGCAAACCGAACAAGCCTGCGATATAATCCTCGCCGAACATAAGTCCGTAGCCGATTGTTATGAACATTACTGCACCGATACAGAAGTCCATAAGGTTTTTCATAATGATGTTACCTGCATTTTTTGCTCTGGTAAAGCCGCTTTCTACCATCGCAAAGCCGCATTGCATAAAGAACACCAACGCTGCGCCGATTAAAAACCAGACGCCGAACACATTGTCCGCAATAGCAGTTAAAATACTGTCTGACATACCTTTCTCCTCCTAAAATAATATAGTTTGTTATAGACAGAAAAATTAAGAGGCGCGTATCACAAAGTATCTGTGAATCGCACCCCATTGTGCTTTTTTATCGACAGCGCCGAATACACGGCGCCGCCGATTTTTTGAGTTGACAAATGTCAACCAGAGAGGGCTTCATCACATTAACCTTTTCGGTAAATCACCGATTGGATTAGTAGTTAATCATATACCTGTCAATTTCCCATTTTGAAACAGCAGTCTTGTAGCTGTCCCATTCAGCCTTTTTGCCCGAAATGTAGTTATTAAATACGTGCTCACCCAATGTTTCCTTAATAAACGGATCAGCCTCGGCAGCCGCAATAGCCTCGGCAAGTGAGCC
>CAMFQI010000276.1 GCA_945980015.1 uncultured Eubacterium sp.
GAGTTATGTTCATTATTTCAAAACGATGGCGGCGATGGTGCAGCTAATACGAAAACAAAATTATAATTCAACTACTTTACCATTATATTTTTAATCACGAAAGGAAAATCATTATGAAAACATTTAAGAAAATCATCGCAGTTATTTCAGTAGTAGCAATCATCTTCTCGTTCGCCGCTTGCTCAAAAAATGCAAACGATAACACAGCACAAACCAAGACATACAAGGTTGGCATTTGTAACTATGTTGACGACGCATCGCTTAATCAAATCGTAGAAAATATCGAAAATCAGCTTAAAGTCGCAGGCGAGCAAAACAATGTAACATTCGATGTAACCGTTGAAAACTGCAACGCTGACGCAAGCGTTATGAACCAGATTATTTCAAACTTTATTTCAAACAATGTTGACCTTATGGTAGGCGTTGCAACTCCTGTTGCCGTTGCTATGCAGGCTGCAACCGAGGATAACAAAATTCCCGTTGTATTCGCTGCTGTTTCCGACCCTGTCGGCGCAGGTCTTGTAGCAGACAAGGACGCACCAGGCGCAAATATTACAGGTACCTCCGACTACCTCAATACCGACGCTATTATGGACATCATTTTTGCAAATCAGCCCGACGCAAAGAATATTGCTCTTCTTTATGATCTCGGTCAGGACTCCTCAAAAACTCCTATCGAAAATGCAAAGAAGTATCTTGATGCAAAGGGCATTGCATATAAGGAATATACAGGAACAAATGTAACAGAGGTTCAGCAGGCTGTTGCAACAATCGTAAAGGATAATGCTGACGCAGTATTCACCCCAACCGATAACACAATTATGACCGCAGAGCTTTCGATTTATTCTGACCTTGCAGACGCAGGTATTCCTCACTACACAGGCGCAGATTCATTCGCACTCAACGGCGCATTCCTCGGCTACGGCGTTGACTATGCCGCACTCGGTGTTGAAACCGCAAATATGATTGCCGACATCCTCGTTAACGAAAAGGATGTAGCATGCGAGCCTGTTAAGTTCTTCGACAACGGTACTGCAACAATCAATACCGAAATAAGCGAAAAGCTCGGCTACAATCTCGACGAGGTTAAAACAAAGATTAAGGATTTCTGCACAGAGATTAAAACTCTCACAACTGCAGAAAACTTCTAACTTAAAAATTACGGAGAATATTAATGTCGATAATTTCAACAATTTTTGATTTAGGACAATTACAAACGGTTGCGGAGCTGGGGTTAATCAGTTCCCTAACGGTCTTGGCTCTGTTCTTGAGCTACTCAATGCTTAATGTATGCGATTTATCAACCGACGGTTGCTTCACCTTTGGTGCAGCAGTCGGCGCTGTTGTCGCACTTAACGGACACCCTTATTTATCAATAGCCGCCGCAATGCTTGCAGGTGTGCTTTCAGGCTTTATTACGGCTATATTGCAAACGGTCTTGGGAATAGATAGCCTGCTTGCAGGTATCGTTGTTAATACAGGCTTGTATTCAATAAATATCGCCGTTATGAAAAAGTCCTCGCTTCTTAATCTAAACAGCGTTGAAACCGTTTTCACTATGCTCAAAGGAAAGCTTGCGGGAACATTTTTAGATGGTAAGCAAACGCTTATTATTGCGTTTGTTGCGGTTATCGGCGTGGTGCTGTTTTTGTCGCTGTTTTTGAAAACGAAGCTCGGTCTTTCCATTCGTGCAACAGGCAACAATCCCGATATGGTAAAATCGTCTTCTATTAATCCTGTTATGACGACTATAATCGGTCTGTGCATTGCAAACTCTTTTACGGCTCTTTCGGGCTGTCTGCTTGCACAGGCGCAAAAGCAGGCGGAAATTAATATCGGCTCGGGTATGGTAACGGTTGCACTCGCTTCGCTTCTTATCGGAGGAGTTTTTGTAAAGAGAGGAAAAATACCGTTTAGAGCAATCGGGGCAGTTTTGGGCGCAATCATCTTCCGTCTTGTATACCAGATTGCAATTGGTCTTCATATGCCGGCATTTATGCTCAAATTCGTATCGTCGGTTATAGTAATAATTGCTATTGCAGGTCCATATATAAAAACGAAAATGCCTGAATATATCCGAAAAGCAAAGCTAAAGAACGGAAAGAAGGTGGGCTAATGCTGAAAATACAAAATGTAAAAATGGTTTTCTCCAAGGGAACACCTGATGAAAAATTGGCTCTTAACGACCTTTCGCTCGATGTTAAAAAAGGCGACTTTATTACTATTATCGGTGCAAACGGAGCAGGAAAGTCTACCTTGTTCAATGCTATTGCAGGAACATTTCTTACAGACGATGGCAGAATAATTCTTGACGGAAAGGATATTACCTCGTTACCCGAGCATAAGCGTGCAAGGTTTATCGGCAGGCTTTTCCAAGACCCGATGAAGGGAAGTGCTCCGGGTATGAGCATAGAGGAAAACCTCGCTCTTGCCGCAGGTCACGGCGGATGGCTGAGCAGAGTGTCCAAAAAGGATAAGGCTCTTTTCCGTGAAAAGCTATCGCTTTTGGGAATGGGCTTGGAGGACAGAATGTCGCAGCAGGTCGGTCTGCTTTCGGGCGGTCAAAGGCAGGCGCTCACGCTTATGATGGCAACGATTAATCCTCCGAAGCTTCTGCTTTTAGACGAGCATACTGCTGTCTCTTATACACATCTCCGAGCCCACGAGACGTAGAGGAATC
>CAMFQI010000277.1 GCA_945980015.1 uncultured Eubacterium sp.
AAAACTTGTTGTCAACATTTGTTGAAAATAAGCTTTGAGCACGTATATTTTCAGTTAAAATAAAGGTCAAAAACTCAACAGTATTTGAATAATACGAATTTTTTTAGTTTTTGACAGTTTTTCTTTTTTATGAAAAGGTAATGCTTTCGGCGTTTTTCGGATTTATTTAATCACACAAACGAGGGGCATTCGTGTTTCAAAAGGTGAAACACGAATAAATAAATATGGTGATTCTAGGTATATCCTTGAAGTGATTTTTGTGTTATAATGAAAAAGTAAAAAGGGGGAATATTAATGCGAAAGGCTATCGACAAAATCAACGGTTTTTGCAAAAAGCTTCAATTTCTGTCCGGTGCACAGCTGAAGCTGATTGCGATAATTTCAATGCTTATCGACCATGTAAACAAGGCGCTGATTTATCCTAATCTGACTTCAAATTACGGCTCGCTTACAACCTTGAGTAATATCTTTGACAAAATCGGCAGGATTGCTTTTCCGCTGTTTTGCTTCCTGCTCGTTGAGGGTTTTTTCAAAACGAGAAGCCGCAAAAAATATTTGCTCAATCTCTTGATTTTCGGCGTTATTTCCGAGGTTCCGTTCGATATGTTCACAACGGCGAGCTATTTTAATATGAACTGGAATAACGTTATGTTCTCGCTTGCACTTGTGCTTGTTACGATTTGGATTATCGACACGCTCAAAGTAAAAATGGAGAAGTATACAAAGGCGCTTTGGTATCTTGTATCGTTTTTAATCGTCGGTGTGATGTGCGCCGTTTCGATGTTCCTTGCTCTCGATTACGAGCATCACGCAATATTAATCGGTTATTTCTTTTATTTGTTTTACGGAAGTACCGCAGTTGCACTTCCGTTCTGCTACGCTTCGATGTACACCGAGCCGTGGTCACTTATGGGCTTCGGCCTTACACTTACATATAACGGAAAACGAGGAAAGCAGAGCAAAATGCTTTCATATTGGTTTTATCCTATTCACCTGCTCATCCTCGGTGCATTGCGCCTGTATCTCGGTATTTAGATGAGTAAAAGTTGACAAAATTCGCCAAAAACTTTCAAAAATATTAAACTGTATAAATAACATATTTTTCCAGAATATTAACAGATGCATAGATTTAGCATACAATTTAATAACAGAAATGAGGAAGGCTGAATTATGCATATTAATTACAAAGACATTGGGAATAAAATAAGATATGAGCGCAAAAAACAAAATATAACTCAAGAAAAGCTTGCGGAGCTTTGCAATATTTCAATACCTCATATGAGTAATATTGAGAATGCAAACACAAAAGTCAGCCTACCTGTTTTAGTTGATATTGCAAACGCCTTGAACTGTACGGTTGATAACTTGCTGTGTAACAGCTTGAATAATAATTCAATTATTAGCGATTCAATCGTCAATGATATTCTAAGCGGTTGCGATAATATGCAAAAAGCTGTGATAATGGACACCATTATAACGTTAAAAGATTCACTTTCAAAACACGGAGAATAACAATGGACACACAAATAAAAGATATGGCACTCTTTGAAGATTTGTGGAAAGAGTGTGAGCCTAGCTTAAGAGGGATTTGTAATCGAAAGCTTTCAAGCTATCCCTCGGAAATTGATGATGTAATAGGTGATACATATCTTGCACTTTGCAACGCAGTTTCAAAGGGTGTTGAAATTGAAAATCCAAAGGCGTGGCTGTACGGAACGCTGAATAATATTATCAAGCTGAAATATGCCGAGCTCGATAGAAAAAAGAAAACATACATAAGGCTTGAAAGAGTAGAAAACGAATTGTTCTACGACGTTGATTTTGACAGTCATGAATTAAGCGACGAGGTATTGAACAGTATCAAGGATGAAATTGTCGAAGAGCTTTTGGACTGTGAAAAAACATTGCTTATTCTTTTATACGAAAAGAAGCTGAAGATTAAAGAAATATCGGTAATTTTGAACACAACCGAAGCCGCAATAAAGCAGAAGCATTATAGACTGAAACGCAAGATAAAACTGCTTGCAAAAGAAAAAATAAAAAATTTTGAATAATTTTTGTTACCTTTCGTAAAAATCGTTACTATAATGTTGAGGCAGATAATGATTATGAATAAAGAAATATTATATGAGATATTGAACTCAAAATCAGAGACCTTGTCATCAGCCGAAATTGAAAGCATTCTGAACGAAGAATTGGACAAATCTCCTCAGGAAATGGACACGGATTTGGTCGATTTGTGCTTAGAAGCCTTGAATTCGGTTGATGAGAAAAAATTGAATAATAGGAAAAAGAAATATCGTTTAAGTAAAATACTGATTGCTGCTGCTCTTTTTGCATTAATTATCGGAATTTCAATTCCTGTGTGTGCCAAATACTTAAATGTGAATGTCCCTCAAGGAATTGTAACTCTTTATAAAGATTGCTTCAATATTGATATTTCAAATAAAGATTATGTTGATGATGTTGTAAGTCTGTTAGAACAAGATGGAGTAGAAAAAGTTGTATTACCGAAAATTCTTTTTTCGCTGAATGCCAAACATTACAATTATGAAAAAGAAACCGCTCAAAATTATACAATGATTAATTTTGATTTTTCTGAAAATAACATCAATGGGCATATAACAATAAGGAAATATAACGCATCATATAACTTTAT
>CAMFQI010000278.1 GCA_945980015.1 uncultured Eubacterium sp.
GAGATTCCTCTACGTCTCGTGGGCTCGGAGATGTGTATAAGAGACAGAAATTTGCCCGATGCCATTAAAGTAAACCTCAATGTCCTGTCGGCGTTTTCCGTCAACCTTTACAGCTTGATGAACGGTCACTTTGTCAATAAACTCGTTGAGGATTTGCGGTGTAAGCTCGGTGATATGCAAATATTTCCTTACCAAGTCGATAAACTTTGTAGTATCAGTTTTCTTCGCTTCAAGAGCCGCCAGCTCCTTTTGAGCCGCTTTCAAAACAGCGTTCTGCTCTTCCTGCTCTGCTATGTACTTTGCCGAGAGCTTTGTGAACATTTCGGCGGTGATTTCCCCGACAACCTTGTCCTCGTAAAGTTGAGAGATTACGCTGTCGATTTGTTCAATACGCCGCTTTGCTGTGTCAATGGTTTTCTTCAGCAAATTGGTCTGCTTCAGTTGTTCGGCTGTTCCTCGTTCCATCACTTGACGAACGAATTCGTCCTCATACTCCGAAACATACTCCATAACGCTGTTAATTTGCCGTATCAGAAGCTGTTCCACAACATCCGCTCTGATGTGATGTCCCGTGCAAAATCCCTTGCGCTTGCGGTATCCTGCACAGCAGTAGTATTCAGCCTGTTTCGGCGGTTTTACATAATAGAGCTTGCTCCCACAGTCAGCGCAGAACAGGTGTCCCGACAAAATCGGTATCTGATAGTTGTGCCTTACGTTGCGCCGTCTACCTTGCCGGATTTTCTGTACCAACTCCCAAGTGTCACGGTCGATTATCGCTTCGTGCGTATCGGGAACAATCTGCCATTCATCAGGCGATATGTCAATTCGTTTCTTGATTTTGAATGACTTCTTTGTGGTTTTCCCGTTCACAGTATCGCCTGCATAACAACGGTTGGCGAGAATGCGAGATACCGTGTCGCTGTTCCAAGAGAATTTTGTGTCCTCTGCGAACTTGCGATTGACAACTCCGTGAACCGACTTATAAGCTGTAGGAATTAACACCCGTCTTTCGCAAAGGCTGTTAGCTATTTGGTTTGTATTCAGACCTTGCAAACAAAGCTGAAATATCTCCCGAACAATCTCGGCAGCTTCTTCGTCAATTATCCATTGCTTTGGATTATCGGGATTTTTGACATAACCATACGGCACATTTGATGTGAGATGTTCGCCTGCCCGTGCCTTTGCTCGGTTGACCGCCTTGATTTTCTTGCTTGTGTCCTTTGCGTACCATTCGTTCATAATATTCTTGAACGGAATGAAGTCGTTGTCACCGTTTACGCTGTCATAGCTGTCGTTTATAGCGATAAAACGGACATTGTTCTGCGGAAAGAGTATCTCGGTGTACAAGCCTACTTGAATGTAATCTCGTCCGAAACGGCTCATATCCTTGACTATCACCGTTTTGACCTCGCCACTCTTAACATCGCTCATCATACGCTTGAAGCCGTCACGCTCAAATGTCGTACCCGAAATACCATCATCTACATAAAATCGGGTGTTGAAAAAGCCTTTTTCGTCGGCATACTGCGTGAGCAGCTTCTTCTGATTTTCGATTGAAAGGCTCTCGCCCTCGTTATCATCATCACAGCTTAAACGGCAGTAGAGAGCAGTTACTCCATTGCTTGCGGTTGTTGCGTCGTTCAAGTTCATAATTCTCCTCCTCTCGCCGCTTGAACAAAACGCAGTTCCATACCTTATTTTTATTATAGCACGGCGAGAGCGGATTGTCCATAGGTTTTCTAACTTTTTTGCTTTAAAGTGTCAAAAAGCAATTTCTGTACTGTTTTCTTTACAAAAGCCGTTGGAACACTCTTTGCGTTGGTTCTCACAACGTATGTTGTCTGACCAATGGTTACTTCATCTGTATCCATTTGCCGAACAGCTTCGGAATTCTTGATATTGATTTCCATTAGCAGCTCCTTTCAAAATCATACAATTTGCTTACACAAAGGAATGTTAAATACAGAATATAGAAATCTAAAGGTGCTATATGTAGCACCACACTAATAACACTCTTTTGTGTAAACAGACTATAAAAAAGGGCGGTTGTTCAAAAACAGCCGCCCTATTATTATATTCTGTTGGCTGTTAAAGCAAGCCGTAGGCAATCACGCTCCTACGCATAGGGGTTTCACCTCTGCCCATTCCTATGGGACAGCCGTCGCCGGAAGTATCATTATTACCGTATCAATATGGAATTCTTGCTGCTCGTTTCTTTACTACTCGGCTTGCGTTAGCTTTTCGGCTGATTGCTTCATTCTCCTTTGCAAACTCTCGCCCTCAAAGTCCTTATGACTATATTATTTCACGACGGGTATGTGCAAACTATCGGAATTTCTGCAACAGAAAGTCATCGCACCACACGGATACAGTATTTTGTGCTTGCTCGTTAAATTGTCAAAGAGCTGTTAGTGTTCGGGGCAAATCTTTTTTCAAGGTTTGTCCCTTAACTAATTTCATTATACCATTGATTTATGTATTTTTCAAAGCCAATTTTTTTCATAAATCCCCCTTTTTTAGCCAATTTTCTTCATATCTTTTTCCGACTATAAAATACTCTTTTTAGACATTTCTGACATAAAAAGACAGCACCTATCAAAATACCCCATAATGCGCCACTTTATGCTCTTGTGGTTTATCGTAAGTGTCATTAACAT
>CAMFQI010000279.1 GCA_945980015.1 uncultured Eubacterium sp.
CACAACAAAGTACGGTCAGGATATTTACGGTGAGTATTCTCTTGATAAGCTTTTGATTGAGCTTGTAAAAATTGACTCTATTAAATGGATTAGACTTTTTTATTGCTATGCTCACAGAATTACCGACAGTCTTATTGACGTTATTGCGAGTAACGAGAAGATATGCAAATACATTGATATTCCGCTTCAACACGCCGATAATGATGTTTTGAAGGCTATGAACAGAGTCGGCACCTGCGAAGAATATATGAATGTAATCGAGAAAATGCGAAATAAAATTCCCGACCTGTCGCTTCGTACAACATTTATGGTAGGATTTCCCGGGGAAACTGATGAACAGTTTGAACATCTTTGTGAATTTGTAAAGCAAATGAAGTTTGACAAAATGGGTTGCTTTACTTTTTCACCTGAGGAGGATACTCCTGCCTTTGATATGGAAAACCAAATTGACGAGGAAGTAAAAAATCGCAGGCAGGAAATTTTAATGACAAGTCAGCTTTTTATAACCGAACAGGTTAACAAAAACAGAGTCGGTAAAAGGTATGACGTTGTTGTTGACGGCTTTGACGGTGAAAACTATTTCGGACGCTCTTATCTTGATGCACCCGAGATTGACAGTGCAATTTTGTTTTCTTCTGAAAAACCACTTAATACCGGTGATTTTACAACGGTAATGATTACTGATTTTGACGGTTATGATTTGATAGGAGAGGTTGTAGAATGAATTTACCAAATAAAATTACTGTTTTTAGATTTTGTTGTATACCATTTTTATGGTTGTTTTCATTGTGGCAGTTTAGGTACCATTGGGTAGCGGCGCTTCTTGTGTATTTTGTTGCATGTATCAGCGATAATGTTGACGGCTACATAGCAAGAAAAAGGGGATTGGTAACAGATTTCGGGAAGCTTATGGACCCGCTATCTGACAAATCTCTTGTGCTTGCGGCATTTCTAATTCAATCAAATTTGGGCTATCGCACGGATTTGGTAATTATGATTATGATGGCAAGGGAATTTCTTGTTGCAGGAATGAGAATGGCTGCTACCGTTGAGGGAGAGGTAATTGCCGCAAATGCGTTCGGTAAGGCTAAAACATTTATTCAAATGTCAACAACAGGTATGACCTTCTTACTTCTTGCAATACTTGAAAAAGATCAGGAAATAATAATCGCAGTAAACGGCTTTAATGCTCCCGAATGGCTGAATATCTACTGCACAGTTGCTTTTTGGATTGCGGCAATAGTTACGCTTTTGAGTGGCATTAAGTATACAAAGGACGGTTGGCACCTAATTAAAACAAAATAAGACTTGCATTTTTTGAAATTTTGAATATAATATAAATGTATATAAAAGCGTTGATTAGGAGAAGTAATAATCTAAGGCTTAATCAGAGAGCAGACGGTCGGTGAAAGTTCTGCATAAGCTATTTTATGAAATGCACCTATGAGCTTTTCGGAGGAACGAAGTATTCCGAAACGGCAGCACCGTTATCTGCAAGGCTATATTGGTAGTCAAGTATAAATCAGAGTGGAACCGCAGTTAATACTGCCTCTGTCTTCGGATAGAGGCAGTTTGTTTTTTTGAAAGGTGTTTTGATATATGTTTAAGCAATATATGGAGGACGTAAGAAGCTTTATTGCACACGATCCTGCAACCGAAAATCCGTTAGAGGTTATTCTGCTTTATCCCGGATTTAAGGCACTTCGTTCTCATAAAAGGGCAAATTGGTTTTTCAAACATAATATGCCTTTTATTGCAAGGGCGATTAGCCAACGCTCTGCACATAAAACAGGAATTGAAATTCATCCCGGCGCAACTATAGGAAGAAGAGTTGTTATTGACCATGGGCACGGCATTGTAATCGGGGAGACTGCCGAGGTCGGAGATGATGTTATGATTTATCAGGGTGTAACTCTCGGCGGTACAGGTAAGGATATCGGTAAGAGACATCCTACTATTGAAAGCGGAGTTATGATTGGCGCCGGAGCAAAGGTGTTGGGTCCCATAACAGTTGGTAAAAATGCAAAGGTCGCAGCAGGAGCCGTCGTCGTAAGAGACGTTGAACCTAATTCAACTGTTGTCGGAGTTCCCGGTGAGGTTGTAAGAATAGATGGTGAAAGAGTTGACGACCTTGACCAAATTCATATTCCCGACCCGCTTATGAATGCAATAAAAGCTAATGAAGCAAAAATTGAAATGCTTGAAAACGAAATAAAAAAATTAAAGGAGATACAAAATGAAGGTATTTAATACTTTATCAAGAGCAAAGGAAGAATTTGTTCCGGTAGATAAAAACGAGGTAAAAATCTATGCCTGCGGTCCTACTGTATACAACTATATTCATATCGGTAATGCAAGACCGCTTTGCGTATTCGACGTACTTCGCAGATACCTGGAATACAGGGGATACAACGTAAAGTTTGTGCAAAATTTTACGGACGTCGACGATAAGATTATCAAAAGAGCAAATGAGGAAAATTCTACCTTTGAAGAAATAGCACAAAAATATATTGATGAATTTTGGATTGACGCACACGGTCTTAATTTTAAGGACGCAACCGTTCATCCAAAGGCAACTCAGAACATTGATGAAATAATAAAAACTGTCTCTTATACACATCTGACGCTGCCGACGAAGGCTTAGGT
>CAMFQI010000280.1 GCA_945980015.1 uncultured Eubacterium sp.
GCTGCTCATAAATTCGAGCAGTGATACCTTTGGAATCTTATTTGACCGCCCAGTAAGATAAGCTTTAATCAATCCCCGGTCTATCCATCCCTGCACCGATGTTTTGCAGTAACCCGTAATTGCTTTAACTTCAAGCACGGTTAAAATATCGGGCGAATCCTTAAGCCATTCCTCGCAAAATGCGTTCCATTTTTTATCCATAATCATGCCTTTCTTTTATCGTATTTTATTTGATTTTAAGTGCCGTTTTGTTTTGCCCTCGTTTTGCCCAAAATTAAATTTTTCTGCAAAAATCTCAAATTTTCAGCATTTCAGTTTTCAAGCCAAAAACAAAAGAAAAGGAGCCGAAAACCCTGATTTTATCAAGGCTTTCAGCTCCTTTATAAGTTTCTTATTTGTATTTACTTTTCCTTTTAAGAGTGCATATATACATCACTCGAAATGCGTTTGCCTTAACGGGCACGTGGGTTCGAATCCCACCTTCTCCGCCATTTTACGGGGTTTTTGCCAAGTGCAAGAACCTCGTTTTTTCTTTGGGAACTCACCAAAATCCTTTGGGAACTCATATATTCACAACACCTGCAAGGGTGTTAAGCGATGACACCTTTGAATTTGCATCTAAATGGGAATATGTATTTGCTGTTGTAGAAAAATCGCTGTGTCCGAGCCATACTTGAATGTCCTTTAATGTTACACCATTTGTCTTACCTTTGTTTAGCAATAACGATGCACAAGTGTGTCGGAGATCGTGAAATCGTATCTCACGCAGCTCATTCTTCTTTAATAAATGCTTGAACGCAGATGTGATGTAATTTGGAAGTATAAGTCCTCCAAGCTCATCAACCATTACATAGCCTGCCCACTCCTTGCTGTAAGAACGCTTGAATTTTCTTTGATATGCTTCTTGCTGTTCTTTTATTTCCAACAAGCGTTTCTTTACACCTGCATCAAGCGGCAAGGCTCTCAAACTCGACTTCGTTTTAGCTCTGTCTTTTGCAACAATTTTTAACTTGCCGTCGATCCTCGGTGTTGTAACCGTGTGATTGATATAAAAGACATCATTTTCAAAATCAAAGGCACTCCAACGCAAACCTACAATTTCACTTCTGCGTAATCCATAGAAACCGCCCATCAAAACCGGAACCTCAAGCTGTGTTCCTTTGGTAAGCTCTATTACTTTGCTCAGTTCGTCAGCATTATAAAACTTGCCGATGAACTGATTTTTTTCAGGTTTTTCTACTTCTTCAATGGGATTTTCCTTTATATAACCCATTTTCCTTGCATAGCAAAGCGACAAGCGGATAATTGCGTGATAGTGTATAACCGTGTTTGCCGTAACTCGTTCAAGTTGAACATCGTAGAAATCTTGAATATCTCTCGCTGTCAAATCTTTCAAGGCTATTCCCGTTTCACGGAAATAAGGTCCAACGGGACTTTTAATATTATTCACATAGGAAGAATATGTTGTATCTTCAATCTGCTTCTTGCCTTTGCGTGTATATGGTACATACATTTCAAGGTAATCTGCGAAAGTGAGATTTGCAACCTGCTCCTTTGATAAGTCCTCCAATTTGAGCTTTGAAAGCATTTCAACGGGTATTTGGTGTTCTATCTCAGGTTCTTCAACTATTGCCGTTATCGTGCGAATTTCAACCTCTTGTGGCTGTTTATCACCAATGATATACAAGTCCTCGTCAGGTATCTCAAATTCCATCAGAAATTGCTCTGAAATGCCTTTTGCTCTCATCTTATTACCACGGACAGTCAACTTTGTTGGTATCCATTTTTCACGTCGTATTCCGGCAACATTCTTATAGATAAGGACTGCGTAGAAATATCCTTTTTTCTCTCGTAAATATACTTTAACATCAATATCAAGATTGATCTTTGTGTGCTTAATCATAGTGCTACCTCCTTATTAATTTCTAAACCTCCTTCTTTGAGAAAAAATTTAACACCTACTATTGACAATGATATTTTATCAATAACAGGTGTTTTCGTCAAAAAAATCAGTTGGCTTTCATTAAATAGTCGATAATATCCACTTTGGTTATGCGATATTCACGACCAACCTTGACACTTCCGATTTTACCGTCTTTGAGCATTTTATATCCGGTCTTTGTACTCATACCGCCCAACGCTTCACACATTTGCTCGATTCTAAGTACATCAGGATATTGCTTTAACATTTTAGCATAATCGCTGCGTTTCCTTTTTTCTGCTGTCATATCAGTGCACCTCCTAATATAAAATTTCTGCCTTAATAGCATAAGTAAAGGGACTGACATATTATGTGAGTGGTAATTATAGTGGGTGCACACTATTACTCGGTGGAGGTGAGGTTGTGTTATACATCAGTCCCCTTAATTATGCTATTAAAACTAAAAAACAAGACGGATGGCAGTCAGCTAAACTGCTCCATAGGAATTTCACCTTCCCGGCTCTGCCCGGACTGCACTCATTGCCTGCGACGGCGTTCGCAATTCGCCTTTGGGCTCGTTTTGCCTTTCGGCAAAAGCATCGCTTATCAGGCGATTGCTCTCTTTTCCCACAAAAGCTATGCTTTTGCGGGAGCCCTGAATTGTTATCCGCTCGGACTGTGGCTGGGCAGAAGTATCATTGTCCCGATATGTATTCATCGCCC
>CAMFQI010000281.1 GCA_945980015.1 uncultured Eubacterium sp.
GTCGGCATTACGGCAGGAATAACGCCGAGCCTTAACACGCTTTCGATGGTTGTGATAATATTATTAATGTATATCGGACGACTGACATCGTTGATTTTTGCGCTTTCGTTCGTTGTTTCAAAGCCTGCCGTAACAACAAAGAAGCCGCTTGGCAATCTTATGGTGGGCTAGTCTGAAAAAGAGGTGTTTGAAAGAATTATGAAAAGTATTTTGGTAATCGGAGCGGGAAAATTCGGAACCCATCTCGCACTTGAGCTATATAAACTCGGTAACGAGGTTATGCTCGTTGACCGTGACGAAGCAAAAATCAATGAGATTTCGCATCTTGTCACCGCCGCAGAAATCGGAGATTATACCGTAAAAAGTAATTTGGAGGCGCTCGGTATTTCCGATTTTGACAACATATTCGTGTGCACAAGTGATTTCAAGAGCAGTCTTGTTATTATCGACTATCTTAAAGAGCTTGGCGCTTCGAGTATTATTGCAAAAGCCTCCGGCGAGCTTCACGAACGTTTTTTACTCAAAAACGGAGCCGATAGGGTGATTTATCCCGAGCGTGATTTTGCGCTTACAACCGCCGTCGAGTATTCAAACAGAAAGATTTTTGACTTCATCAAGCTTTCCGACGACACGGGAATATACGAAATTGAAACGCCTGACAAATGGTGCTCGCATACGCTTGCAAGCCTTGACGTACGCCGTAAGCATAACGTCAGCGTACTCGCTTCCAAAAACGACGGCAGAGTAACCGCTATCAATAATGCCGATTATATGTTCAAAAAAGCGGAGCACATTTATGTTATGGGTACTCCGAAGGATATTTCAAAGCTCACAAAGTAGCATCATTTTACTAAAAATCGTTCGATTAGCTTCGGACGATTTTATCTTTTGTTTATACTTGTTTTACAATTCTCAAATTTTGTTTACTTATTATTAAAAAATATCGTGAAATGTTGAATAATTCCAAGTGATGTGGTAGTATTTAATTAACAATTAATATGGATTATAAGCGTAATTCATTGCTAAATTATAAGGGGGTATGTAAATGAAAAAAACATTCAAAAGAGTTCTCGCAAGCTTGATTGCCGTTATTATGGCGTTTTCATCTATGCCGATAACGACATTTGCGGCTAATTCTACTTCGGGAACCGTTCCGTTTGCAGCGTCGGGCGTGTTTAAGTATAACGCAGACGCCGACCGTCTTAACACAAGCCTTTCCGAGGGCTACTATAATGTTTGTAACGACGGTAGTGACAGTAACTTTACCATGGCTTTCTTCAAGTATGATGTGTCAAACATCAGAAAAGCCGGTATAACCGTGACCTCAGCAACGTTCGGTATTCAGCTTAGGGGAACTCCGGGAAGCGACTGTCAGGGTCTTACCTTCTCGTATACAACAAACAATAAGGCGGATAGCTATACAAACGGATATGTAAATTCGACCGATCCGCTTATTTTCGGCAGAAACGATGTTCACCTTGCAGGTGCAACCTCGTATTTCGGCTTGCAGAATATTCAAAGCTTTGCTTATGATTCCGCAACTTGGACAACGGGCTATACATTCACCGTTAATATTGCCGGTGCAATTAATGCCGCAGTTGCGCAGGGTAGAGATTATGCTGTAATTATGATTCATCAAACTCGCCAAGGCGGAAGAGACTCCAATAACGGTTGGTCGGATACAAAGCTCAGATACGGTCCCGTAACCGTTGCTTACGACGGTACTACGAATAACAGTGTCTACAAGATTAAGGAAGTATCGAAGGTCGGCGTTATTGACGGCACTAACGGTAGCCGTCTTGACAAGACCGGTCAAACGATGAACATTGTAAACGATTCTCAGGACGATAACTTTTCTATCGGCTTTTGGCAGTATGATATCTCACAGCTTCTTGAGATGAACGCTTACACAAAGACGGCTCAGCTTGTTCTTGATGTTCCGTCAACGCCCGAAAGCGACTGTCAGGGCTTGACGTTCTATTACGCACTTGATCCGGTTGCCGAGGGTCTTGTCAGCGGTGCAAACTCGCAGCCTGCCGTTATGGGCACAGCAGGAGGACATATTCAAAAAGCGATATCTTATTACAATCTTGTTTCGTTCGCAACAGTAGCGAAAGAAAAAATCGTAGTCGGCAACAAGATTACACTTGATGTTTCAAGTGCTATTAATCATACGCTTTCAAATAACAGCAGCGTTTTGACTATTATGGTTATGCAGTCTCAGGCAGGCGGCACCGGACAAACTAACGGTTGGACCGATACACGTCTTAGCTACGGCAAAAATCCGCTTACCTGCACTATCGACATCAACGTTCCGACCTTTGAAGCAGGCGTTGAAAGTCTTAATGCCGCTATTACGGCTTATGAAAACAAGATGAAGAATATCGGCTCAAGCACCGCTACTCTTTACAGAAATATGGCTAACGCTTACGAGGCTTATATTAAGGCACTCAGATACCGCGACGCTTATTTGTACGGTAAAAATAATACTGCTTATAATTCTTTCCAGACTGTAACAAGCGACTTGATTAAAGCAACCTCGCTTATGATTCCGTGGACTGACGAGGTAACAGGTCAGTACGAATCCAAGGTGCCTGTTTTCCATAACGATTCATCAACCGATATGGCGGG
>CAMFQI010000282.1 GCA_945980015.1 uncultured Eubacterium sp.
TATAGAATATCGCAAGCGTTTTAGGTCCGCAATGCGAAGAAATTGTACAGCCTGCATCGGCAAAAATGAGGTTATCGAAAATGTCCTTGCCGTCAATTACGCCTCGAATAAACGCAAGCGTTTCGGCGGAAATTCCGCCCGAATTTGCAATAACAACTCTGTCGGGACGGATGCGTTTAATCTCGTTTAGTCTGTCGTTTGCATACTGACGGTAAACGATATCCATCTTGCCTCTGTACTTTTTTGATACCTCTAAGGTTCCCGTTTCGGTATTAACGGCGATTGACGGCTTTATTCCGAGTACATTTGCACCGAATTTTGCAACGGACGAACATCTTCCGCCCTTATGCAAATACTCAAGACCGTCAAGCACAAAGGTTGCGCTTACCTTGGGCACAAGCTTATTAATCTTGTCGGCAATACGCTTTGCGTCCATACCCTTGTCTCTAAAATCGCACGCCTTAAGTACAAGAAGTCCCATAGCGGTGCAAAGATTTTTTGAGTCGACGCAGTATACATTTTCAACTTCGCCTGCGGCTACACAGGCATTTTGATAAGACGAGGAAAGCCCTGAGCTAAAGCCGATATGAACGACTTTTTTGCCCTCGTCTGTTAAATTTTTGAAGACATTATAGTACGTTTCGGGAGTAACGGCAGACGTTTTCGGAAGCTCACCCGTTTTTGCCACATAATCATAAATATCGTTAGGTCTGATATCAACGCCGTCACGGTAAACGCTCTCGCCCAAAAGAACGGTAAGCGGAATAACCGTAATGCCGTTTTTTTCTATCAGGTCTTGAGGCAGGTCGCAGGTCGAATCTGCCGTTATTACAATATTGCTTTTGTTGTCCATAAAACTATCTCACTCCGAATTTTACTGTCAGCTTATTCATCAGCGACTGCACGTAGTCCTTGTCAAACGTGATTTTCAGCACCTCGTTGCCGCTGTCATCCTTATAAACAGAAGCCTCATAAGAAATGTCATAATTATTATCGGTATTCTTTGACGAAATTAACAAATTAACCGAAAATTGATTTTGCTCGAGCATTTCACTGCTGAAGGTACAGCCCTTTTTTGCAACAAGCTCAATTTGTCTCTCGCTCGCCTTTATTGACGAAAGCTTGTTCAAATCACTGTTGTTGGCTGAAAAGTCCCTCGTTTCAATCTCGGACAAATACGACGCTTCAAGCTCGATATAATCAATCGTCGTATCCCTCGGCACAGTCCTGTTACTGTTGTTTATAACACTGCTCCAGCTCTGCACATCGGTTGCATAGCCGTAAAGCGAGTATTCCTTATTTGACAAAAACGACATTGACTTGGCAACAATAGTCATATTGAAATTTTCGTCAATGGTTGCCTTGAATTTTATCTGTCCCGCATTTTGCGTTTCGCCGTTTGAGTAAATAACCGTCGTCGGTATGGTGATATAGATATCCGACTCGCTGTCAAGCACACATTCGGCAAAGCCCTTTTGCCAATTTTCGATAGTCAGATACTCGTGATTTTCGTCCTGCAGACACCTGAAAACGTATTTGTTCGACTCCGGCAAGCCTGTTTCACGGTCGTATTTTATCTCGGAGGCAAGCTTTGCGAGGGTGAAAATGCCGTTCTTTTTGCACGACTGGTCCTGAAGAAGCTCTATTTTTACAATTCTGTCAAATAATCCGTTTACCGTTCCCGACGTGAATGCGTCAACATTATACTTTTCCTCGCCGTTTTCGTTAACCGATCGCTTCAATGCATAAACATTATGATATATTGTATTATCCTTTACCGCCGCGCTTACCTGAATAAACACCTCGTCCTCGCCGTCGTAATCGGCGTCCTTAACAGTGATAATCGGCGTATCAAGACGCAGATTTTCGCCCCAATCATCAAAGGTGTATTCCCTGTCGTTGTGCGTCATAATAACCTTGTCGCCCTGAGTGTAAAAGCGGTAGTCATACTGTGTATTTTCTGCAAGCAGTACCCTCTCGCCCTCACGCTCCGTAACAGGCTGCTGCGAAACGGTTATTTCGCTTGCGGCGGAGTTATTCCGCTTTACCGTCTGTTGAGCAAGCAGGTATGAGCAAAACACGGCACTCGCCGTTAACAGTGCAACAAGCACTATATGTAATCCTTTTTTGTTCATCAAAAATGTTCCTGTCAGTCCTTATATTTTTCGTTGAAATCAAACTCAACCTTTTTTCCTTTTTCGATATGATAGCACTTTCCCGTTGCGAGAGAAAAAATCGGTCTGTCGTGAGTGTAGCTGTCGGAATACACGTCAATAATCTTAAGACTGTCTCTGTCGTGCGCTTCAAAAAGTCGGCGCACCTTTTCTTCATCACGGCAGTTTTGACCTATAATCATACCGTTTTTGATATTGTGCCGTGTGCTGATTATCTCGTCAAAGCCGAGCCTTTTTGAAATATCCTCCAAAAGAAAATCGGGGCTTGCGCTTATGACAATGCTGTATCTCGGTCGGTCAAAAAACCATTTATGCACGCTGTCGATATGCTTATCCCAAAACCTTTTTACAGCCCTTTCAACAGGTATAAGCGCAACAAACGAAAAGCAGGTCTTCTTGAACTGCGTAAAATTTATTACGCCCAAAAGCATAAGCAGTCCCGCAACGGC
>CAMFQI010000283.1 GCA_945980015.1 uncultured Eubacterium sp.
ACACCTAAGCCTTCGTCGGCAGCGTCAGATGTGTATAAGAGACAGGTTCTGACAAAAAGCATTGCAAAGCCCGCAGTACCCTACGGCGGAAATTACAGAATTATCGACTTTCCGCTTTCAAACTGTGTAAACAGCGGTATTTATACCGTTGGAGTTCTTACACAGTATCAACCGCTTGTTCTCAATGACTATTTGGGCAACGGTCATCCGTGGGATTTGGACAGACTTAACGGAGGCGTTCATGTTCTCTCGCCGTATGAAGCAATCGGCGGTGCCGAGTGGTATAAGGGAACGGCTAACGCTATCTACCAAAATATCGCATTTATCGAAAAGTATGATCCTGAATATGTTGTTATTCTTTCGGGCGACCATATTTATAAGATGAATTACGCCGATATGATTGAATTCCATAAGAAGAACAATGCCGACTGCACAATAGCCGTGCTTGAGGTTCCGTGGGAGGAGGCTTCACGCTTCGGTATTTTGGCAACCGACGAAAACGAGAAGATTTACGAATTTGCAGAAAAGCCTGCAGAGCCTAAGTCAAATAAGGCTTCAATGGGCGTGTATGTTTTCTCGTGGGATAAGCTCAAAAAGTATCTCACCGAGGACGAGGCAGACCCGAATTCATCAAACGACTTCGGTAAAAATATTATTCCAAATATGCTTGGTGACGGTCAGCGTATGTTTGCTTTCCCGTTCAAGGGATATTGGAAGGACGTAGGAACAATCGACTCACTTTGGGAGGCAAATTTGGATATAATCAATCCTAATGTTGACCTTGATTTGTCGGATAAATCCTGGAGAATTTACAGCCGTACACCTAACTCTCCGCCTCATTACATCGGCGCAAACGCAGTTATTGAAAATTCGTCAGTATCAGAGGGCTGCGATATCGACGGCTTGGTTGATTACTCGGTTGTTTCTCCGAATGTTACTATTGAAGAGGGCGCAGAGGTTAGATTTTCCGTTATTATGCCCGGCGCAACCGTTAAAAAGGGCGCAAAGGTTTATTATTCAATTATCGCAGAGGACGCTGTTATTGAAGAGAATGCACAGGTCGGCGAAATTCCCGAAAATCTTACCGATTCGGCAGATTGGGGAGTTGCAGTTGTCGGCTCCGGTGCAACTATAACAAAGGGCAAAAAAATTCCGCCCAAGGATATGATAGCATCAGGAGAGGAGGTATAAGCAATGAACGGAAAAAAAGTGCTTGGAATGATTTTTGCAAACATTCATGAGGAAGTTTTAGGCTCGCTTACAGACAAGAGAACAATGGGCTCTGTACCGTTTTGCTCAAGATACCGTCTTATCGACTTTCCGCTTTCAAATATGGTCAGAAGCTCTGTTACAAAGGTAGGCGTTGTTACAAACGCAAACTTCAATTCGCTTATGGACCATGTTGGAACAGGTAAGCCTTGGGATTTGTCAAGAAAGAACGACGGTCTTTATCTCCTGCCTCCGTATTCAATCAATTCGGTTACAATGTGGGGCAACCGCATTGATGCAATTTACGGAAATCTTAATTTCCTTGACCATTCAAATCAGGAATATGTTTTGCTTGCAGACTGCTATAATGTTATGAGCATCGATTTCAGCGATGTATTCAACGCTCACGAGGAGTCGGGCGCAGATATTACAATCGTCGGCGTAAAAGCAAAAATGCCTGAAAATATTCAGTCCATTCTTGTTTTTGATAAGGTTGACGAAAACGGTCGTATAGTTGAGGCTTCCATTGACCCGGCGGTTGACGAGGCTTATTATTCAACAAACATAATTCTTATGAAGAAATATTTACTTGAAGAGCTTGTCACATCTGCTCATTCAAGAAATGAGGTTTCCTTCCAAAGAAACATCATTATGCAATGTATAAAAAATAAGCGTGTTTATGCTTATGACGCAACGGATTGCTTCGTAGGAACTATCGACAGTGTTCAAAGCTATTACGACGTTTCAATGAGCCTTTTACAGCGTGAAAACCGCAAAAAGCTCTTTAAGAACGATTGCCCTATTTTCACAAAAGAGCGTGACGATATGCCTACTCTTTACGGTATGCAGGCACAGATTAAAAACTCTCTCGTTGCCGACGGCTGCGAAATCAAGGGCGAGCTTGAAAACTGTATCGTCTTTAAGGGCGTAAAGGTTGAAGAGGGCGCAGTAGTTAAAAACTCTATTCTTATGCAGGATACCGTTGTAGGTCAAAATGCAAAGATTAACTGCATAATCGCCGATAAGGATTGCAATATCAAGTCGGGAGTTGAGCTTTCGGGCGCATCAAATTATCCTGTTTGTCTTGCAAAGGATACGAGAATATAAAGGAGAAAATTAATGAAGGTTTTATATGTTTCAAGTGAAGCCTTGCCGTTTATGGCTTCGGGCGGTTTGGGAGATGTTGCAGGCTCGCTTCCTGTTGCACTTCGCAAAAGGCTAATCGGTTGTCGGGTAGTTATGCCGCTTTATGATTCGATAAAGCAGGAATATAAGGATAAGATGAGATTTATTACCTCCATTTCCGTTCCTGTTTCATGGCGCAGACAGTATTGCGGTATTTTTGAGGCAAAGCATAACGGCGTTGTTTACTACTTCCTTGATAATCAGTATTATTTCAAACGTGACGGTAT
>CAMFQI010000284.1 GCA_945980015.1 uncultured Eubacterium sp.
GGCGGACTTGAAATTGCAAGCTGGCTTGACCCGAAGGGCGGTTATTTCATCAGCCTTGACGTTATGAACGGCTGTGCAAAAAGAGTAGGCGAGCTTTGTAAGGAAGCGGGAGTAACGCTTACAACCGTCGGCGCAACCTATCCCTATGGCAACGACCCTAATAACAGCAATATCCGTATTGCTCCGTCGCTTCCGCCTGTTGCAGAGCTTGATTTGGCAACTCAAATTCTCTGCGTCAGCGTAAGAATTGCCGCAGTTGAGAAGCTTCTTGAACAATGAGAATAGGTGCTTCGACAGCCTGCTTCTTTCCTCTTGTAACAGAAAAAGCGCTTGATAATGTTCTTAATTTGGGCTTTGAGCAGGCAGAGATATTTTTTAATACAAGCTCGGAATTAGAGGATGCCTTCGTAAAGGAGCTTAAACGAAACGCCGACCGGCATAACGCAAAAATTCTTTCGGTGCATCCGTTTTCCTCTGCGCTCGAGAGCAACTGCATTTTTGCCGAGTACGAGCGTAGATATTACGATTTTGTGGATTTGTACAAAAAGCATTTTCACGCCGCCGCACTTTTAGGCGCCGAGGTTGTCGTTATTCACGGCTCCGTTGCGGTTCAAAAGCGTGATTTGAGCGATGATTTTTATTTTGAACGCTTCCAAAGGCTTGTTGAACTAGGCAAGCAGGAGGGCGTTAAGGTTTGTCAGGAAAATGTTGTGCGCTTTCGCTCGCAGAATATGGAATTCTTAAAGAAGATGCGAAACGCTCTGGGCGACGATTTTCATTTGGTTTTCGACGTAAAGCAGGCGCTTCGTTCGGGCTATGAGCCGCTTGAATTTCTCGACGAATTTAAGGAGAATGTTTCTCATATCCACCTTAGTGATAATAATTTGCAGGCGGATTGTCTGCCTCCCGGCAAGGGTAATTTCGATTTTAAGAAGCTTTTTGATATGATGAAAAGCGTTGACTATAAGGGTGGCTATGTTATCGAGATTTACTCAAAGGGACTTGATGTAAAAAAAGAGCTTGCCTTGAGTAAGGATTATTTAGAAAGGATGTAACGGCAATGAAAAAGCCGAGCAACAAGATAAAGGGTATAATCTGTATACTGCTGTCCGCCCTGTGCTTCAGCGGTATGAGTTCTTTCATTAATCTTTCGGGTGATGTTCCCGTTGCTCAAAAGGTTTTCTTTCGTAATCTTGTCGCTTTGTTTTTAGCCGTTGTTGTTTTAGCAAAAAATCATGAGCCGTTTCGTCCGGCAAAGGGTTGTCTTAAGTATCATCTTTTGCGAAGCTCGGCAGGTCTGCTCGGCGTTTTCGGTAATTTCTATGCAACTACTCATATGTCGCATACCGCAGACGCCGCTATGCTCAACAAACTGTCGCCCTTTGCAACGTTGATTTTTTCGGCAATATTCCTAAAGGAAAGGGTAAAGCCGAAGCAGGCCGTTGCGATAGCCGTTGCGTTTATCGGCTCAATGCTTGTAATAAAGCCGAGCGTTGCGAATGTTGAGCTTATACCGTCGCTTGCGGGATTAATCGGCGGTTTAGGTGCAGGTGCGGCTTATACAACGGTCAGATATATGTCCTCAAAGGGCGAAAACAGTCGCTTTACCGTGTTTTTCTTTTCTGCGTTTTCGGTTGCGCTCACCTCACCGTATCTCATTTTTAACTATCACCATATGAGCAGACAACAGCTCATATATCTGCTACTTGTCGGACTTTGTGCCGCAGGCGGTCAGTTTTCGATTACCGCCGCATATTCCTTTGCACCGAGCAGAGAAATATCAATTTACGACTATTCTAATATCGTTTTCACCGCTATTGAGGGCTATTTGTTCCTCGGTGGGCAGATACCCGATGCACTTTCAATCGCAGGCTATTGTATAATATGCCTTTGCGCAGTTTGGATGTTTATTTATAATAATAAGTCGGATACAAGACTTAAATCCTCTTGATGAATTATGCAATTGTGCATACGGCTTAAAATTACTTGCATTTTTCTATATATTGTGGTATAATTACACAAAGACCGATATTATTGGAGGAATGGAAGAATGAAATGTCCGTTTTGCGGTTATACCGAAAGCAAGGTTATAGACTCACGACCGACTGACGAAAACGAGCGTATTCGCCGTCGCAGAGAATGTATCCAATGCTCAAAGCGTTTTACAACCTACGAGGTTATCGAGGACGTTCCTATTATCGTAATTAAGAAGGATAAATCCCGTGAGGTTTTCGACCGTAATAAAATACTTAAGGGTATGCTTCGTGCCTGTGAAAAGCGTAAGGTAACGGTGAGCGACCTTGACGAAAAGATTGACGAAATCGAAGCTTCGCTCCAATCTTCTGTCGACAGAGAGGTAACGTCTGCACGTATCGGTGAGCTTATTATGGAAAAGCTTAAGGAAATTGACGAGGTTGCTTATGTTCGCTTTGCCTCTGTGTATAAGGAATTTGACTCTGCCGAGTCGTTCCGTGAGGAACTTGCAAAGCTCGGAGAATAATTGAATAAATGTCATAAACCGAAATGCGAACTTGCATTTCGGTTTTTTTATGTTAGGCAATAAAGAGTAATCCGAACCTGCCGAAAATACTTGTATTAAAGCGACTTT
>CAMFQI010000285.1 GCA_945980015.1 uncultured Eubacterium sp.
GCAAGAAGTATTGAAGGCTTTAATATTTTTGAGGCAATCAGCGCCTGCTCGGATGATTTAGTTCAGTTCGGCGGTCATCCTCTTGCCGCAGGTATAACTCTCAAGGAGGATATGATAGACAAATTCAGGCAGGATATAAACAAATTTGCGATTGAAAACTATCCTGTTATGCCTCAAAGTGAGCTTATTATTGATATGAAGCTTTCGCCCGCATACCTGAATGTTGAGCTTGCCGATTCGTTGAGCGTACTTGAGCCCTACGGTGCAGGTAATCCGAGCGTCGTTTTCGGAATATATAAGATGACTCTTCTCGGCGTTACGCCGATAGGTGAGGGCAAGCATATTCGTCTTGAGCTACAAAAGAAGAATACAAAAATCAGGGCTGTGAAATTCTCACAGTCAGTTGAGGATTTTCCTTATTCAAGCGGTGATGTTCTTGATTTAGCCGTAAGAATAGGAAAAAATTATTATAACGGCAAAACCTATTTGTCCGTTCATATTGTTGATGTAAGACTTTCCGACGTCGACGAGGAAAAGTATTTCAGCGAAAAGAGTGCTTATGAACTTTACTCAAGCACCGGCAAGGCTGATAAATCGCTTTATCCCGAGCGTGAGGATTGCTCGGTTGTCTATAAGTATCTTAAGCAAAACGGCGGATATAATTACACTGCTTCGGATTTGTATTTTCGACTTCAAAGCAGAATTACCTACGGTAAGCTTATGTTTGCACTTAAAGCCTT
Source organism: uncultured Eubacterium sp. (assembly GCA_945980015.1). Classification (GTDB taxonomy): domain Bacteria; phylum Bacillota; class Clostridia; order Oscillospirales; family Acutalibacteraceae; genus Eubacterium_R. The sequence continues at coordinate 741 of CAMFQI010000285.1, forward strand.
TAATCAAGCGGGCTTAATCAATATTCAAAAGAAAATAACACTCAATCAACCGAAGCAAAAGGTTGATTTGGAAAGCACAGATATTTTGAAGACCTTGAAGGGAAGAATTGAAAGTGAGTAACGAAATAAAATTAGAGGAATATGACGACCATTTTTCCGATTTTTTTGAGCTTGTAAAGAACAACTCTCAGTACGACTCGGATAAAATCGAAAAAGCATACACTCTTGCCTACGAAGCTCATAAAAATCAACGCCGCCGTTCCGGTGAGCCGTATATTATGCACCCTGTTGCCGTTGCAAAAATTCTCTATGAGCTTGGCATGGATAACGAGTGCATTATCGGTGCGCTTTTGCACGACGTTGTTGAGGATACAACCTATGACTTGGACTTCATTCGTGAAAAGTTCGGCGAAGAGGTTGCTGTCTTGGTTGACGGTGTAACGAAGCTCGGAAAAATTCCGCTTTCAACAAAGGAGGAGGTTCAGGCAGAGAATATCCGAAAGATGTTCATTGCAATGAATCAGGACGTTAGGGTAATTATTATCAAGCTTGCCGACCGACTTCATAATATGCGAACGCTTCAGTTTATGCCCGAATATAAGCAGCGTGAAAAATCGCTTGAAACGCTCGAAATTTATGCTCCGATTGCCCACCGTTTAGGTATTCGTGCCGTAAAGGAGGAGCTTGAAGACCTGGCAATTCGCTATCTTGACCCTATCGCTTATCACGAGATTGAAAGCTCACTTGATATGAAAGCAAGCGAGGGTAAGCAATTTCTTGACGATATTAAATTGCAGATAAAAGAAAAGCTTGAGCCGATTATGAAGGATGTCACCATAACCTCACGTGTAAAGTCGGTTCACGGCATCTTTCGTAAGGTCTACATCAAGGGCAAAAATTTTGAAGAAATTTACGATATTTATGCAATAAGAATTATCGTTGACAGTATGATAGACTGTTATAACGCACTCGGTATTGTCCACGATATGTTCACTCCGCTTCCCGGAAGATTTAAGGATTACATCTCAACCCCGAAGCCGAATATGTATCAGTCGCTTCACACTACTGTTTTGTCTAAAAAGGGAATACCGTTTGAAATCCAAATAAGAACCTGGGATATGCACCGAACTGCCGAATACGGTATTGCGGCGCATTGGAAGTACAAGATAGGTAAAGGCGGAAAGGATAACCTTGATAAGTCGCTTCAATGGATTCATCAAATGCTCGAAAACGGCGACTCTGCCGAAAATGCCGAGGATATGGTGTCGTCCATTAAGGGAGATTTGTCCATTGATGAAATATACGTTTTTACCCCAAAGGGCGACGTAAAGTCTCTTCCTAAAGGCTCAACCGTAATTGACTTTGCGTATGCCATTCACTCCGCAGTCGGAAACCGAATGATAGGTGCAAAAATCGACGGCAGGATTGTACCGCTTGACACCGTTGTCAAAACAGGTCAGGTTGTTGAAATTATAACGTCTAATCAACAGGGTAAGGGACCGTCACGTGATTGGCTCGGTATAGTAAAAAGCGGTGAAGCCCGTTCAAAAATCCGTGCTTGGTTCAAAAAGGAAAAGCGTGACGAAAACATTGTTCAGGGCAAGGCTGACCTTGAGCACGAGTTTAAGCGTAATTATCTTCGCTTTGAAGCCGGACAGTACGACGAATTTGTCAAAAAGATTGCCGAGCGTCAGCATTTTGACAGCGTTGAGGACTTCTATGCGGCAATAGGCTACGGCGGTGTTCAGATTTCCCGACTTATGCCGGGTATCAAGGATGAGTATAACCGTAATTGGAAAATAAAGGAAGCTGTCACACCTGTCTCTTATACACATCTCCGAGCCCACGAGACGTAGAGGAATC
>CAMFQI010000286.1 GCA_945980015.1 uncultured Eubacterium sp.
TTCTCGTTTATCCTACGCTTCATTACCAAAACGGCGGTCTCGACATTTCTGCCGACGGTATGACAAATGTTGAAAATCTCTATGTTGCGGGCGAGGCTGTCGGCGGTATTCACGGCAGAAACAGACTTATGGGCAACTCGCTTCTTGATATTATCGTTTTCGGCAGAAACGCAGGTAAAAATGCTTCTGAGAAAGCAAAGGCAACCGAAGTTAAGTCGCTTACTCTTTCTCACGTTGACGATTTTGAAAAGGAAATTGAAAATGCCGGTATCAAAACCGATTTGGTATCTCCGAAGCTTCTTCCCGATTATACACGTAAGGTTAACGCAAAGGAGTAAGAGGATATGAATTTAGGAATTCTGTCCGTTACAGGCGTCGGCTTTCTGACATTTTGTGTTTTGGGGGTAGCCGTTGTTGGTTATCTGCTTGGCAGAATTACGATTAAGGGCGTAAATCTCGGTACGGCAGGCGTATTTATTGTTGCTTTGCTTTTCGGTGCATTCCTTTTTGACAGTCTTGAGGGGCAGCTAAAGGTTGGCGAAGCAACCTTCGTTAAGGAAGCATTGAAAATTGTCGAAAATCTCGGACTGATTTTCTTTGTTACTGCGGTAGGCTTTATCGCAGGGCCGAAATTTTTCCGCAATATGAAGCAGAATTTTAAGTCGTATGTTCTTTTGGGACTTGTGATTATTCTGTCGGCGGCGCTGATTTGTACGCTTTGTATCGTTGTCGGCTCAAAAATCAGCTCGGTGGATTTTGATACATTTAAGGCGACTATGGTCGGACTTCTTGCAGGTGCGCTTACCTCGACTCCCGCTTTCTCTGCTTCAAAGGAGGCCGTTTCGGAGCTTGGCGGACATCTTGAGGACGCCGTTTCCGCAGGATATGCTATTGCGTATTTGTTCGGTGTTGTTGGCGTTGTGCTTTTTGTTCAGCTCATACCGAAGCTTACAAAGGCGGATATGAAGGCGGAGCTTGAAAAAATCAGCGTTGAGCACGTTCAACCGAAGTCAACCTCAGAGGTTAAGAAAAACAGTGTAATCAATATTGACGAATTCGGCTTTATGGCGTTTGCACTTGCGTCTGTTTTGGGCGTTGCTGTTGGCTCAGTAAAGGTTAAGGGCTTTTCGCTCACAACCACAGGCGGATGTATTTTGGTGGCTCTGTTGTTCGGTCACTTCGGAAAAATCGGCAAGGTGTGTATTATGCCGAAAACCGATACGCTTCGTACCTTGCGTGAGCTCGGACTGATGATGTTCCTTATAGGCGCAGGAATAAGCGGCGGTGCAAAATTTGTGCAGTATTTTGAGCCGATTTATTTCCTGTACGGCGCAGTGATGACGCTTGTTCCGATGATTGTGGGCTATATTTTTGCAAGGTATGTACTGAAAATGCCGCTTCTTAATAACCTCGGCTCAATAACCGGAGGTATGACGAGCACGCCGGCACTTGGAACATTAATAAGCGTAGCGGGTACGGAGGACGTTGCGTCGGCTTATGCGGCAACTTATCCTATAGCACTTATATGCATAGTTCTCGCTTCAAAGCTGATAATTATGTTCGGCTAAAAGTATATATTTTTCATCAAAAAGACACCTCGAGCGAGGTGCCTTTTTTGTTCGTTATAATCGCAGAGAAAAGTGAAGAGAATAGGTTTTGATTTATTATAATATTTTTCACACCGTGCTTTCGTATTTCATAGTATGATAAGGTGATAATTATGATAACCTTGGGAATACTCATTCCTTTTATCGGCACGAGCCTCGGCGCAGGGTGCGTGCTGTTTTTGAAGAAAAAAATAAAGCCCTCTGTTGAGAAGGCCTTGCTTGGCTTTGCCGCAGGGGTGATGATTGCGGCTTCGGTTTGGTCGCTAATTATTCCTGCAATAGAACAAAGCGCACATTTAGGCAGACTGTCGTTTTTTCCTGCCGCAGCAGGATTGATAACGGGCGTTGCGCTTCTTCCGATTGTTGACAGAATTACCCCTCGTTTGAAGCTCGGCAAAACGTCATTGCTTGCTCTTGCCGTTACCGTTCATAATATTCCCGAGGGTATGGCTGTCGGAGTAATATTTGCCGGTGCACTGAAAGGAGACTGCGGCGTCACTCTTGCAGACGCTATGGCATTGTCGCTCGGTATCGCAATTCAAAATTTCCCCGAGGGCGCAATAATCTCGATGCCTTTAATGGCAGGCGGAAAATCAAGGGGCAGGGCGTTGCTTTACGGAATAGCAAGCGGAATAGTTGAGCCGATTGCCGCAGGACTTACTCTGATTTTGTTCAGTCTTGTTTCTCCTGCCTTGCCGTATCTTTTGGCATTCGCAGCCGGAGCGATGATTTATGTCGTCGTACAGGAGCTTATACCTGAGGCAAATCTTTGCGACCAAAATAACCTCGGTGCATTTTCGTTTGCCGCCGGCTTCCTTGCGATGATGATACTCGACGTCGTCTTTGGATAAAAGTAAAACGGACGATTATCAGTCGTCCGTTAATTTAATCAATCAAACCGATTCGAAACTTGTCAATATTAGTGGACAGATAAAAGAGTGAAAAATTCATTTGGAA
>CAMFQI010000287.1 GCA_945980015.1 uncultured Eubacterium sp.
TATGAGTATATTTGATTTGCTTAATTTAATCGGTGGGTTGAGCCTGTTTTTGTTTGGTATGAACATAATGGGACAGGCGCTTGAGCGTAGAGCCGGCGGTCGTCTGCGTTCTGTTTTGGGAAAGCTTACAACAGGAAAGCTGACAGGACTATTAACAGGCTTGGGCATTACCGCCGTTATTCAAAGCTCATCTGCGACAACCGTTATGGTGGTCGGCTTTGTTAATTCGGGCTTGATGACCTTGAAGCAGGCGATAAACGTCATTATGGGTGCGAATATCGGAACAACCGTAACGGCTTGGCTGTTGAGCCTCGCCGGAATCGACAGCTCGAATGTTTTTATATCACTTTTGAAGCCGTCATCGTTTACGCCGGTGCTTGCGCTTATTGGAATTATTTTCTATATGTTTTGCAAGAATTCAAAGAAAAAGGATACGGGTATGATTTTGCTCGGCTTTGCAACTTTGATGTTTGGTATGGAAGCTATGTCGGGCGCAGTATCGGGACTACGCAATGTACCTGAATTTCAAAATCTCTTTATTATGTTCCAAAATCCGATACTCGGCGTAATTGCAGGCACTCTCTTGACAGCCGTTATTCAGTCCAGCTCGGCGTCAGTCGGAATTTTGCAGGCGCTTGCAGTAACAGGTCAGGTAACATACGGCGCGGCAATTCCGATAATTATGGGTCAGAATATCGGAACGTGTGTTACTGCGATGATTTCCTCCATTGGCGCAAATAAAAACGCAAAGAGAGCCGCAATGGTGCATCTGTCCTTCAACATAATCGGTACCGTCGTTTGGTTGAGCGTGTATTCGATAATTAAAGCGGCGTTCAGCCCTGCTATTATTAACGAGAGCGCCTCGCTTTTCGGAATTGCCGTTGCTCACAGCGTTTTCAATTTTCTTTGTACCGTGCTTATGCTTCCGCTTTCGGGATTTCTTGAAAAGCTCGTTGTTCGTCTTGTTCCGGATTCAAAGGCTCCTCAAAAGCAAACAAAGCTTGACGAACGACTTATGACAACTCCGCCGATTGCACTTGAGCGTTGCAGAGAGGTTTGCTGCGATATGGCGAGGCTTTCTGTCGGTGCGTTGAAGGATTCTATCTCTGCTTTAACGCTTTGTACGGACGAGGTTGCCGAACAGATAATAAAAAAGGAAAGAAAAACCGACGAATACGAGGACGAGCTCGGCTCATATTTAGTTAAACTCAGTACACTTCAAATAAGCGAGAGCGACAGCTTGCATGCGGCGAAGCTTCTTAAATTAATCGGCGACCTTGAAAGAATTTCCGACCACGCCGTAAATGTTCTTGAAAGTGCACAGGAAATGCAAAGCAAGAATATAAAGTTTACTTCGGGCGGCAAAAAGGAGCTTGACACTCTATGCAAGGCGGTTGAGGAAATTTGCGACCTTGCGCTTGACGCATTTATTAACGACAGCATAACCGCCGCCGCAAAAATCGAAGCACTTGAGCAGGTTATCGACACGCTTAAGGAGGAACTTCGCACAAGGCACATTTTGAGACTTCAACTCGGAAAATGCTCAATAGAAGCCGGATTTGTATGGTCTGATTTGCTCACAGATTTGGAAAGAGTTTCTGACCATTGCTCAAATATCGCAGGCTGCGTTATGGAGATGAACACAAACGATATGAATTTCCACGAGCTTCTTCGAGATTATCGAAATGACAACAGCGACTACCGTCGTCTGTGCAGGGAATATACAAAGAAATATGCGATAATAAAATAACCCAAAAGCAGTATCCCGAAGTCAAAAAATTCAGGGAGCTGCTTTTGGCTTTTTGGCGGAAAAGATTGTTAATTTATACACAATAAAAAATTTGTATATGCTATTTACAACAGAGTTAAATGGTGTTAAAATATAGAAGCGGCAAAGGAGTCACCTCGTTTTTTCGGGGACTTTTGCCGATTTTTGTTTTTAAGGGGAAAATGAAATGAAAAATTTAGGCTACTACAACGGAAAATATGATGAAATCGAGAAAATGCAAATTCCGATGACCGATCGTGTTTGTTGGTTCGGTGACGGTATTTACGACGCAACATATTCTCATAATCATAAGATTTTTGATCTTGACGCTCATATTACGAGATTTTTTAACAGCGCAAAAATTCTTGATATTGAGATGCCTATTGAAAGAAGCGAGCTTGAAGATCTTTTGAAGGAGCTTGTACTCAAGGTTGACGACGGCGACCAGTTTGTTTATATGCAGGTGACGAGAGGCTCGGGACTTCGAGGCCATAACTATTCAAAGGGCACTCAGCATAAGGCAAATCTTTGGATTACGCTTACTCCTTCTCCTGTTGCAGATACATACAAGCCTATTGATGTAATAACATATGAGGACAAGAGATTTTTGTATTGCAACTGCAAAACGCTCAATCTTATTCCGTCATGTCTTGCCGCAACCGCCGCAGACAGAGCAGGCTGTGAGGAAGCAATTTTCCACAGAGGCGATATAGTAACCGAATGTGCTCATTCCAATGTTTCGATTTTCAAGGACGGCAAGGTTATCACTCACCCGCTTGA
>CAMFQI010000288.1 GCA_945980015.1 uncultured Eubacterium sp.
CTTCTAAAGAAAAGCCTCTTGCTTGTGCACAGGCATAAATAACCTCTATCAAATCAGCAAGTTCTTCAATGTTTTTATCCTTATGATACTCTGCTAATTCTTCATCAAGTTTTTTGTCCAGCATTTCTATGTATTCTTCATCGGAAAGGATTTCGGTAACACATTTGTTGCCTGATTTTTCAATAATTTCAGGAATATGGTCGCGCACGAGTTTGTTATATGTAATAGTTTTCATCATTACACCTCTTTATGAAGTACATTATATAATAATTCGACGATTTATTCAATACAAATAGACATATCAGTTATGACAACTTCCCAATAAGCCACAACACCCAACCAATAACAGCCAACACAATCAGTGCGGTGGAACATCCCGTTCCACCGCTTGAATTATTGTTTTTACCTTCACCTGAACCACTGCCGGAAGATGTCATTTTGAATGCGTAAAAATCATTTAGGTCGGGCATAGTTTCAGCTCCTTTTCTTAAAAACCATATCCCGTTTCAAGCAACTTTTTCTTCATCTTGTTAAGTGCTTTTCTGTAGTTTGAATCTGCTGTTGCGGGGGATGAAACTCTGTGGTCGAAGGCCAATTCTTCAAAGGTTTTAGGCTTTCGTGGCTTGTAGGTGGGATTGCCCTTGTAATCAGGATTTTCATAGTCGGGAATCTCGGTTGAATAACATTCTCGGCAGAAGGCAAGGTGCCCCGATACCAAAGCTCGTTCACGATAATTGAGAGCTTCTTCAAAGACATCCATTACAAGATTTGCACGCTCGAATTTAACACACAGAACATCAGGGCGGGAGGTGTCATCAGAAGCAACCTCTTCACGACTTTCTTCACCGTCTTCGTCGGCATACTGCTTGTAAAACTCAATAAATTGTATATTCTGCAAACCGGAACGGATAATTTCTTCTGATTTTTCTTTTGTTACACCGATTTCATCGGCTATCTTCTTCATTATTGCATCATCGGTCTTCTCTTCATTTTCATAAAATAGGCGCATTGCTTTGCGAAGCCTAAAATCTTCATCAAAGCTCTGTACCGTAAAGCCACGCCTCATTTTACGGATGTACTCGTGAATCTCACGCTTTGCCGTGTTCTCCTTAAATTTCACAAAAGGTATATCCCGTGAAAGGTCGTATTCCTGCAAGGCTTTCCACACACCTATAATGAACGCTTGCTTCATATCCTGAAAATGACCGGGCATCGCATAGTTCTGCGCCCAACCCATAACCTTTGTGTTGAGTGTGTTTTCATAATAATGAAGAAACCACAAAAAGTATTTTTCATCCTTCTCTTTGCAGTAAAGCTCAATGTATTCCTGAAGCTCCATTTTCGGCGGAGCAGGTGTTATTCTGTACATAACAAGGTCCTGTTGCCATTCTCTCACGGGCGACACCTCCTTACTTCATTGATTTTGCCGTATCCTCATACAGCTTCTTCTTTTCCATATCCTTTGGGTATTGGGTGAGCTCATACTCCGTTTCTTCGACTGCACGGTACATTCTGTCTTCGGCAAGCCTTGTTGCCAGCTCTGCAAACTCAGGTGTGATTTTGCCTCTGCTTTTATCTACCCTGATTGAACCGCAACGGTTTCTGTAAATTCTCAGGGCGGGGTCGTTTTCGCATCTTTCTTTTAAGTTTATATATGCCGCATATCTTCTGCACGTGACTCGCTTGCCGTTATGTTTGAATGGAGCATAGCCGTTACAGTATTTCTGCCGTCTTGCAGTCAGCATAAGAAAATGCTTTTTGCAGATTTCGCATTGCCTTGGATAATGACCGTACTGTATTCCTTCGAATAAATCCGTAACAATAAAACTGTAGAAGCTGTTGAAATACAGCCTTCGTGCAACCAAGCTTTCTGAGGTGTATTCCGTGTTAGTTGGAATAATCTTTTCACCGAAAATGTCAGTGGCAAGACGAGACAGATGTTCTTTACTGAATTTCTCCAGCTCATTAAGTCTTGACACAAACCTTTTGAGCTTATTGAACGCAAGTGTAATATCATCACCGAGGTTATCGTAAAAGCCGAGAGTTGTGGTTACCTCGTTCAGCAGTTTTTCTGCCTTAGTGAAAAAATCCTTATCGTATTCGGGCGGCAGGATTCCGAGGATAATATATTCCTCTTTGATATTCTGAAGCTTACCCTTACGACGGAAGTATTCATCTAATATTTCGGCATTTTCATAGGTGAAAAGCTTTGAGATTCTTTCTTTTTCTTTGTCAATGTCAATCAGATTTAAAGGTTTCAGCTTTGGCAGGGCAGTAAATATATTGTTGATTACGTTTACGGCTTCAACAAAAAGTCGAGGATTTAAATAGCCTTTGGAGAGCGTATCTTCAAGCTCCCAATTCTCGGCTCTGAAAACAGATATTCTTGCAGCTGTATCATCCTTGTAATACTGATTGAGCAGTTATTGTCCCGCATCATCTGTTTTTGAGTCAACGGTTACTTTGCCGACACTGTAATCGGCATAGAAGCTGTCTCTTATACACATCTCCGAGCCCACGAGACGTAGAGGAA
>CAMFQI010000289.1 GCA_945980015.1 uncultured Eubacterium sp.
CGCTTCCGATAAGCGTTACGGGTGTATTTATGTCGACATTTTCAATACCTGTAACATCAATCATAAATTGATCCATACAAACTCTGCCAACAATTTTTGCATACTGTCCGTTCACGATTACTCTGCCTTTATTTGAAAGCAGTCTCGGATAGCCGTCTGCATAACCGACGGGAACGGTTGCAATAACCCTCTTTTCACTCGTTTTGTATGTGCCGCCGTAGGAAATTTCTCTGCCCTCGTCAAGCGTTTTTATGTAGCAAATATGACTTACCCATTTAAGCGCAGGCTTCAAGTCAATAACGGTTTTGTCAACCTCGTCGCTCGGATAAAGTCCGTAAAGAATAATTCCCATTCTACACATATCAAACGATTGGTCAAAGTTAATAATACCTGCGCTGTTGTTGATATGCTTAATCGGAATATTAATTCCCCTGTCCTCAAGCTTTGCAATAAAGCCTTTGAACAACGACCTTTGAGTAAGCGCACCTGTTAAATCCGTCTCATCAGCCTTTGCAAAATGCGAAAAAAGTCCCTCTGCCTCAATGTTGGGAAGCTCGCAGATTTTTTTGCACAAATCGGCACTTTCGTCACTAACCTGAAAGCCTATTCGGCTCATTCCGGTATCAACACAAAAATGAAACGGCATAATCTTTCCCTGCCTTACGGCTTCTTTCGACAAAGCCTCAGCATCCTCAAGCGTAAAAATCGGTATTCTTAATCCGTATTTTACAACATCACCGTACAGACACGGCATAACTCTGCCGAGTATCAAAATCGGAGTAGAAATTCCGGCATTTTTTAGCTCAACAGCCTCGTCGACAGTTGCAACACCGAAAAAGTCGCATTTCCCGTCAAGAAGTCTTGCAATTCTTACCGAGCCGTGACCGTAGGCATAAGCCTTAATAACGCCGAGCAGCTTGCAATTCTCAGGTATTTTTTTGAGAATACTGTTATAATTATATTCAATTGCGTCCAAATCAATTTTTGCCTGTGTTCTGAAATACATAATAAAATGCTCCCGTAAAAAATTCTTGAGTTTAAGCAAACAAGATAAATCCGAACAAGCCTAAAACGGCTTGATTTCGGCATATTTTCGCTTTTCGTCATTGCAAGGCACGAGCCTGACTGCTTCCTTAAAGCAAAAATCTGCTCAAAATCAAGCTCGTTTTAGGTCGTAGATTTTTTATGAAACGGATTTTTCGTTAGGCAAGGCAAAAACACAGATAATCCTTTCGGATTAGCGAGTATTTTAACGCAGCATAACGGAAAATCCGTTCATAAAAAACTTGTTCGGATTTATCTTGCTTGCTTTCGCAAAATAATCAAATGATATTATATTATATTCCCTTATTATCTTTTTTTCAATAGGAACAATATAAAAAGCGGTCGGGAAATCAAATCCCAACCGCCTTTGGCGTTATGACAAATGAAGAGAATTAACTATTTGCCGTTTGTACACAAGAAAATCATCGGTCAAATTGAAGTCCTCCGACCGTGGCTTTTGCTTATCTATCACAATTTCATTGACAATCATTCCGTCGGCAAGAATATAAATCCTGTCCGACAGCAAAATCGCCTCGTCGATATCGTGAGTAATAAAAACCGTTGAAAGCCTGATATTTTCCATAACCTCCAAATACCATTTATGTATTTTCGATTTTGTTATTGTATCGAGTGCGCTGAACGGCTCGTCAAGAAGCGCAACTCCCTTTGAGCCTAAATATGTTCTGAGCAATGCCGCACGCTGACGCATACCTCCCGAAAGCTGAGATGGATAAAGCATTTGAGTGCCGTCGAGACCAAAGGTTTCAAAAAGCGGCGACGCCTTTTTGCGAGCCTCCTTTTTGCTCATACCCGAAAGAATAAGCGGCAAAGCAACGTTATCAATTACTCTGCGGTAAGGAAAAAGCAAATCCTTTTGAAGCATATAGCTTACCTTACCCGGCTTTCCCGTAATATCCTCCTCGCCGAGCAAAACCCTACCTCTGTCGGGAGAATAAATTCCCGACAGAATATTAAACAGAGTGGTTTTTCCGCTTCCGCTGACTCCCAAAAGCCCGACAATTTCACCCTCGTTGAGAGTTATGTCAACGCCCTTGAGCACCTCGTTTGTCCCAAAGCTTTTATAAATATTTTCAGCTCTTAAAATTTCCATAATTTATGCCAAGTAATCGTTTGTAAAGCCTGTGTTTTCTGCAATCTTTGAATCCGAAAGTCCGTTTTCGCTTACCCAATTATAAAATGCGTTCCAACGTGCAGGGTCGATATATCCCCACTTAGGAGCGTCTGCAACGTACTGGTCTGCCATCCATTTTTGGCTTGCCTTAACGAGCTCCTCAGAGCCTTGAAGCGAGCCTGTGTCGTCGCCGTCAATAAGAATTTGAGCAGCCTCGTCAGGATTAGAAACAGCGTATTCATAGCCTTTCTTGGTTGATTCAAGGAAAGCTTTAACTGTTTCGGGGTCGTTTTTAATAAGATCGTTATTTGCAACCAAAACAGGTGAATAATAGTCAAATGTTGGGTTCAAATCCT
>CAMFQI010000290.1 GCA_945980015.1 uncultured Eubacterium sp.
TGATTGTGCCCGAGCAATGCACAAAGGCAATTATTTCTATGAGCAGGGTGCTTGACTTTGAGGTAACGACGGATATCGACAATATCCCCGACGGAGCAGTTTGTATTGTTGAGTATACAAAATCAAAGGACGAGGAAGAAAAGCAGGCTGATGAAATTCTTTCTCACGGACTGCCCTGTGCGATTATCTCAAACGAAGCTCCGGGCAGAAATAAGAATGGATATTATCATAACGCCGTCGGTATAAACACAACCGATTACGAAGCGAAGTATGACGTTCTGTTCAAAAAGTGCCAAAGTCTCGGGATATATAATCTTTCTATCGGAGACTTGGGTAATGAGATAGGTATGGCGGCAATAGAGGAGCATATTCGCAAATATATTCCTTATGCCGAGGAGGGCGGCTGTAAGGCAGGCACAGGCTTCGGTATTCTGTCCGACACCGCTGCAGATAATATCATAACGGCGACCTGCTCGGATTGGGGCTGCAGTGCTCTTATGGCGGCAACCGCATTTTTGCTTGGTGACACATCGTTGTTCCATAGCATAGAGGATCAGGCTTCGGCAATGGACGCCGCAGCAGGCGCAGGTATGCTTGATATGTACGGCAAGGCACGTCCGTATATTGACGGAATAGGCAAAAATATTAATCTGCCTTTGATTGCTATGATGAAATCAATTATTGAATATCCGTCAACCGTTGAGGACAAAACGGCTGAGTGGTTCAGCAGAACGATAGATAAAGGATTTTTTGAGTAATGGAGTATTCTTTTCTGCCGTGCGGTGATTCGGCAGTTACGGTATTGTTCAAAAAGGAAATAAGCAAAGAAACAAATGCCCTTGTGACGTCGCTTGACCGACTTGTTAACGACAGGAAAATCAATGGCGTAACGGAAACCGTGAGTGCTTTTTCGAGTCTGACGGTGTTTTACGACTGCGCCGTGATTTCTTTTGATAGGCTTACAAGAAAGCTTTCAAGACTGATAAAGAAAATCAAGGTTGCAAGTGAGCAAAGGGTCAGGGTGTGGGATATTCCCGTATGCTACGAGGGTGAGCTTTCGCCCGATATGGAAAATGTTTGCGCTCATACAGGGCTTACGAGGGACGAGGTTATCACGCTTCACACTTCAAAGCCGTATCTTATTTATATGCTCGGTTTTTTGCCGGGCTTTGCGTATTTGGGCGGTATGGACGAAAGACTGTTTACTCCGAGACTGAAAACGCCGAGGCTCGAAATTTTTGAGGGCGCAGTCGGAATAGGCGGCGAGCAGACGGGAATTTATCCTATGGCGTCTCCGGGAGGCTGGCAGTTAATCGGCAAAACGCCCGTTAAGGTTTATGACAAAACGAAAAGCGAGCCGATTTTGTATAGGGCAGGAGATTATATTCAGTTTTTCAGCGTTGATTACGACGCATTTTGCGATATTCAACGCAGGGTTGAAAGCGGCGAATACACGCCTGAATTCAGGGAGGTGACGCTGTGATTAGAATAAAAAACGCCGGTATGCTCTCCACCGTTCAGGATTTGGGCAGAGTCGGTGTTATGACAAACGGCTTTACTCACGGAGGCGTTATGGATACGTACTCAACAAGAATTGCAAATTTGCTTTGCTCAAATGACGTAAACGCTCCCGTGATTGAAATGACGATGCTCGGAATAACTGCAGAATTTTGCGACGACTGTGTTTTTGCATTGTCGGGCGGTGATTTTCAGCCGAAGCTTAACGCACAACCGATAAAAAACAACAAGGTATATACTGCAAGGGCGGGAGACGTTTTGGCTCTTTCCTCGGCAAAAAGCGGTATGCGTTGCTATCTTGCAGTCGGCGGCGGCTTCAAGGTTGAAAGCGTTATGGGAAGTGCTTCAACCGATTTGAAGCTCGGTATCGGCGGCTTCAAGGGTAGACGACTGAAAGCAGGCGACGAGCTTGAAACAGGCAACGGCAAAAACGAGCCGAAGAGCGTTGAGATACCGTGCAGAGAATACGGCAATGTTGTTGACGTTCGCTTTGTATACGGTCCGCAGGACGATATGTTTACCGATACTGACAAGGCATTTTTTGAAAATCAGCTATATACGGTAACGCCGAGCCTTGACAGAATGGGAATAAGGCTCAGCGGAATTGCACTCAAGGGCAAAGACGGTATGGATATTATCAGCGAGGGCATTGCCTTTGGCTCGGTTCAAATTCCGCCGTCGGGTATGCCGATTGTTCTTATGGCAGACCACCAAACAACAGGCGGCTATTCAAAAATTGCGACGGTTATCAGCGTTGATTTGCCGCTTCTTGCACAGGTAAAGCCTTATGATAAAATAAGATTTCACGCCGTTTCGCTCAAAAAAGCGCAAACGCTTGCAAAAAAAGAAAAAAGAGAGCTTGAAGGGTTGTTCAAATGAATTATGCAAATATGAAGCCGCAACAGGTTAAGGATTTAATCAGAAGCGGTGAGATTGATTATCAAACGTCGGGAATGTGCAACGGCTATGCACAGGCTAATCTTTGCATTTTGCCAAAGGAATA
>CAMFQI010000291.1 GCA_945980015.1 uncultured Eubacterium sp.
AATATTCCTTACATCCGCATTCAAGACAACGGCTTGCCTCAGCCTGTGCTTCCTCTTCGGTGTAGCCGAGGCACACTTCGTCAAAATTATGTCGTCTGTATTCTGCGTCAAGTACCTTAGGACGCTTTCTTTCGCATTTTTCCTTTGAGGAATAATCTATTATTTCTTCATCACGTCTGCTGATATACGGTACTCTTGTGTCGATTTCCTCGCCTTTGAGATAAGCGTCAACTGCAACAGAGCATCTGTTTGCTTCGCCGATAGCCTCGATAGCTATTGAAGCGCCCCTGTTTGTTGCGTCGCCTATTGCAAACACGCCGTCGATATTAGTTTCAAAGGTGTCGATGTCAGCCTTGATGTTTCCTCTGTCCGTAAGTTCAAGCTCTGCGACATCCTCCTTGACGAGCTTTTGACCGATAGCCATAATAACGCTGTCAACTGCGATTTCTTCCGTCTTGCCCTCGACAGGAACAGGACTTCTTCTGCCCGATTCGTCAGGCTCGCCGAGTTCCATAACTTGAAGCGTAATGCTCTTAACCTTTCCGTTTTCACCGTTAAAGGAAATCGGGTTGGTGAGGAATTTATACTGTACTCCTTCTTCCTCTGCCTCGTCAATTTCAATCTTTTCAGCCGGCATTTCGTTTCTTGTTCTTCTGTAAACAACATAAACGTTCTTTGCACCGAGCCTTACAGCCGTTCTGCAAGCGTCCATTGCTGTGTTACCGCCGCCGCAGATTGCAACGCTTTCACCTATTTCAACCGGCTCGCCAAGTATAACACTTCTAAGAAAATCAATACCGCCGTATACTCCGTCGAGTTCTTCACCCGGAGTTCTCATCGAGCTTGACTGCCAAGCACCAACGGCAACGATAACTGCATCATAAACTGATTTCAGTCCCTCAATGCTGATTTCTCTGCCGAGCTTGAAGCCGTTATTCATCTTAACGCCGAGGCTCTCGATGATTGAAATTTCTTTGTCTAAAATTTCTTTTGGAAGTCTGTATTGCGGAATACCGTATCTGAGCATACCGCCCATTTTTTCCATCATATCATAGATTGCAACCTCGTGTCCCATAATAGCAAGCTTGTAAGCCGCAGTAAGTCCGGCAGGTCCGCCGCCGATAATTGCAATTCTCTTGCCTGTAGGTGCACTCTTTTCGGGTATATATTTTTCGCCGTTTAAGTCAACATCAGCCGCAAATGCCTTGAGCTGTGCAATGCTGATTGCTTCGTCAACATTCTTTCTTCTGCAAGCCGATTCGCACGGGTGAGGACAAACTCTGCCGATAGAAGCAGGAAGCGAAATCTTGTTTTTGATAAGTCTAATTGCCGAGTCGTATTCGCCGTTTGCAATAAGTCCGACATAGCCCTGACAATCCGTTCTTGCAGGACAGTTGAGCTGACACGGAGCAATGCAGTCGCCGTCGTGCGCCGACATAAGAAGCTCCATAGCAATTTTTCTTGAATGAACAACTCTATCACTTTCTGTATTTATTACCATACCCTCGGAGCATTTTGCCGAGCAGGAACGCAGAAGCTTCGGCATACCCTCTGCCTCAACAACACAAAGACCGCACGCACCGTAAACCTTTACCGCTTCGTCGTAGCATAGGGTAGGTATGTAAATTCCGTTATCTCTTGCCGCTTGAAGAATGGTTGTGCCTTCTTCAACCTGAATAGCCTTACCGTTTATTGTTAAATTTAGCATTATCCATTCCTCCTTTACTCTTTTATTATTGCACCGAATTTGCAGGAAGAATAACATTTTCCGCATTTGATACAGGTGTCATTGTTGATAATATGAGCCTTTTTAACCTCGCCTGAAATTGCGTTAACAGGGCAATTTCTTGCACAAAGGGTACAACCCTTGCATTTGTCCTCAACAATTTTGTATTCGATTAAATCGGTACATTCTCCGGCAGGACATTTCTTTTCGTTAATATGCGCTTCGTACTCGTTTCTGAAATACTTGATTGTTGTAAGTACAGGGTTAGGTGCTGTTTGTCCGAGACCGCATAAAGCACCGTCCTTTACGGAATAGCAAAGCTCCTCAAGAAGCTCAATGTCTCCGTCTTTGCCCTCGCCCTTTGTAATGCGCTCAAGCATTTCTAACATTCTCTTTGTACCGATACGGCAGTGAATACATTTTCCGCAGCTTTCCTTTGCGGTAAAGTCGAGGAAAAATTTTGCCATTCCCACCATGCAGGTGTCCTCGTCCATAACAACCATACCGCCTGAGCCCATAATCGCACCCGTTGCACCGAGTGCCTTGTAGTCGATAACCGTATCAATAAGCTCGCTCGGAATACATCCGCCCGACGGTCCGCCCATTTGTACCGCCTTAAATTGCTTGTCGTTTTTGATACCGCCGCCGATGTCAAAGATTACATCCTTAAGCGTTTTGCCCATAGGAATTTCAACAAGACCGCTTCTCTTGATTTTGCCTGTTACGGCAAAAACCTTTGTGCCCTTTGAATTTTCCGTACCCATTGCGGCAAAAGCCTCGCCGC
>CAMFQI010000292.1 GCA_945980015.1 uncultured Eubacterium sp.
CGCTCGCCTCTTGCTGCGTTCTTTCTTGCGTCACGGCAAGCCTTGCAGCGCTGAGGCTCGTTAACAAAGCCTTTCTCAGCATAGAACTCCTGCTCACCTGCGGTAAAAGTAAACTCCTGACCGCAATCCTTACATACCAGTATTTTGTCTTCGTACATGATCTCTTACCTCGCTAAAATTTTTTATTTATGTCCGATGCACGTCTTTGGACGCTATGTACCGCACGGACACATTTTGGTATCATTTTTCCTTGAGCTTCTTTCTTGCTCTTTGCAAAGCATTGTCAACACTTTTGACGCTTATAGAAAGCACTTCGGCAATAGAACTGTAATTATGACCTCCGATATGGAGCCTGAGCACATCTTTTTCAAGCGGCGTCAGCTTTTTTTCAATACTTTCGTTCAGATCCTCGAAGCGTTCCCGCATATCCATGATCGTCTGCGGATCCGACAGGCAGTCGCTGATATCGACCTCGTCAATATCCACATATCCGTTCAGCGGAATATGCTTCTTTCGCAGTTGGGCGTGTACCGCACTTTTGATGCGGTTGGAAATACAGACCGACGCAAAGGTTTCAAACCTTGCTTCCGCATTTGTATCGAATCCGTACACAGCCCCGAGAAGACCTATCATTCCCTCCTGAATAAGATCGCTGCGAGTCATCGGACAGCGTCCGACATAACCTGTAGCAATGCTTTCAACAGTCGGTGCGAAAGCAGAAATCAGTTCATTCATTGCTGCTTTATCGCCGTAACGTGCCGCATAAACTAAATCCGATTTTATCGGAGCTTTGTTCATACGCACACCTCACAGGACTAAGATACGCCTATATAATATCCCATTAACAAATCATTGTCAACAAAAAAAGTTTGTTTTGCCCAATTTTTGAAGATTATAACAAAACAAAGGGTGTGTTTTTGGTCGTTTTAACAATTATTTTTTTGCAATATTGAATAATAATATTTTAAATGCACAAAGATGATGTATTTTTACTGCATTTTAAAATGCTAAAAAAGCATTGAACTTGACTTTTCCCGTTCAATCCTGTATAATTACCGCAAGGATGTGATCGTATGAAAAATGAGGAAATTCTCGTCTCCGTAATCATTCCGGCATACAATGCAGAAAAGTATATTGCCTTCTGTCTTGACACCGTTACGGCGCAAACTTACAGGAATCTGGAGATCATTGTTGTTGACGACGGTTCAAAGGATTCAACGGGAAAAATATGCGACGAATATGCCGAAAAGGACTCCCGTATCAAGGTCATACATCAGGAGAATAAGGGCGTAGCTCAGACAAGAAATGTCGGTCTTGATAACGCTTCCGGCGAATATTTTGCCTTTATCGACAGCGACGATTATGTCTGTTCTTACTATATAGAAACCTTGCTGAAAATTTGTATCGAAAATAACAGCAAAATTGCTATCTGCAAATCAACCGACACCTATGAAAGGACGCTTTTTGAGCTTCCGGGCGGCAACAACGTCAGGACATACGACAGTCTGTTTTTGCTTAACAATCTCTCCTATCTTGACGTATGCTACGAAGTGGTTATTTCGATGATTTTCCACAGAAGCGTTTTTGACAATATCCGCTTCCCGGTCGGATTGATATATGAGGACTCATATATTTATTACAATTTCATTGAAAAAGCAGAGAGGATTTCTTTTACGGACGAATCACTTTATTACTACTACCTTTCACCAAACAGCATAATGCGTTCGGATTTTTCCGCAAAAAATTTCGACATACTTTTGGCATACGATCAGAAGATAAAGGTTTTAAAACGAAACGGTTGTGAAAAATCGCTTCAAAAGCTTTACTGCGAGTACATTTACAATGTGGCTCGAATGAAAGGTCTGCTGAAATATTCATCAAACTTCACACCCGAACAGAAAAAGGAGAAAATGAAAAATCTTCAAAACAAATATAAAGAGCTTTGTGATTTGAATAAGGGCAATCCCTGCTTCAAGGGCAGGACAAAGCTCGTATCGGAAATGCTGTATCATTTCCCGATTATTAAGAAGTTTAGAAACACCACGGAGGGATAAACTTGACAGGATTTATTTTCCTTGACAAGCCGAAGGATATCACGTCTTTCGTTGCCGCAAACAAGCTCAAGAGAATACTGAATGTCAAAAAGACAGGTCACACGGGAACGCTTGATCCGATGGCAACGGGTGTTCTTCCCGTTATGCTCGGAGGAGCAACAAGATTTTCTCAATACCTGCCAACCCACGACAAAGCATACCGTGCAAAAATTCTCCTTGGCACAGTAACGGACACCCTCGATATAACGGGTACCGTGATAAAAAGAAGTAAAGTCAACGTTTCCGCTGAAAGACTTGAAGAAGTAATTAAACATTTTATCGGTGAAATCAGTCAGCTTCCGCCGATGTATTCAGCCGTATCCAAGGACGGAGTACGGCTTTACAAGCTCGCCCGTCAGGGCATTGAGATTGAACGTGAAGCGAGGAACGTGATTATCCATTACATAAAGCTCCT
>CAMFQI010000293.1 GCA_945980015.1 uncultured Eubacterium sp.
GATTAAGCGTCAACTATTGAAGCTTGAAATTGTCGAAAAGGTAACAGAGTTAACCGATGATAATTCTGTTTCGAGCGAGCTTTTGCTCGTCAAGGTTTGCGCAAAGGGTATTGAAAAGAAAAATGCTTTGCTCGAGCTTAATGCTGCTTACGGCTCAAGAGTAAGAGATATTTCTCCCGAAACCTTTACTCTTGAATATACGGGTCAGGGTGAAACAATCGACAAATTCATAAAAGAGCTTGAGAGTGAATTTGGTATTGTTGAACTTGCAAGAACAGGTATTACCTCGCTTCAAAGAGGTGCCGGCTCGTTTACCGAAGACATATAATTTAGGAGGTAATGCTGAAATGGGAATGACAATGACTCAAAAAATACTTGCCTACCACGCCGGTCTTGAAAGCGTTGAGGCAGGTCAGCTTATCGAAGCAAGGCTTGATATGGTTCTCGGAAACGACGTAACCTCTCCCGTTGCTATCAATGAAATGACAAAGTTCGGAAAGCAAACCGTGTTTGACAAAACGAGAATTTCGCTTGTTATGGACCACTTTACTCCGAATAAGGATATCCAGTCCGCTGAAAACTGCAAGCAGGTAAGAGAATTTGCAAAAAAGAATGAGATTACTCATTACTTTGATGTAGGAAATATGGGTATCGAACACGCACTCTTGCCCGAACAGGGTATTGTTACCTGCGGTGACTGTATAATCGGTGCCGACTCTCACACCTGTACATACGGTGCTCTCGGCGCATTTTCAACAGGCGTTGGTTCAACCGATATGGCGGCAGGTATGGTAACAGGCAAGGCTTGGTTTAAGGTTCCGTCAGCCATAAAGGTTGTTGTAACAGGCAAGAAGAATAAGTATATTTCAGGCAAGGATGTTATTCTGCACCTTATCGGCGAAATCGGTGTTGACGGTGCGCTTTATAAGTCGCTTGAATTTTGCGGCGACGGTATAAAGGAGCTTTCAATGGACGATAGACTTTGCATTGCAAATATGGCAATCGAGTGCGGTGCAAAAAACGGAATTTTCCCAGTTGACGACGTAACTCTTGAATATGTTAAGGACAGAAGCGAAAGGGAATATAAGGTCTTTGAAGCTGACGATGATGCACAGTATGACAGCGTAGTTACGATCGACCTTTCAACTCTCAAATCCACTGTTGCATTTCCACACTTGCCCGAAAATACAAGAACCTTTGACGAGATTGACAGAATTGATATCGATCAGGTTGTTATCGGCTCGTGTACAAACGGCAGAATGGAGGATATGAGAACTGCTGCAGAAATCCTTAAGGACAGAAAGGTTGCGCCGGGAGTTAGAGTTATTATAATCCCCGCAACTCAGACAATCTACCTAAACTGCATCAAAGAAGGTCTCGCAGAAATCTTTGTTAGAGCAGGCGCTATTGTTTCAACACCAACCTGCGGTCCCTGTCTCGGTGGCCATATGGGTATTCTCGCCTCAGGCGAAAGAGCTGTCAGCACATCTAACAGAAACTTTGTCGGCAGAATGGGTCATACAAAGTCAGAAATCTATCTTGCTTCTCCGGCAGTTGCGGCGGCAAGCGCGGTTAAGGGTTATATTGCTGACCCTAACGAATTATAAGGAGGATATCGGGTTATGAAAGCAAAAGGCTTAGTACATAAGTTTGGCGACAATGTTGATACAGATGTAATAATTCCTGCAAGATATCTCAACCGTTCCGATGAAGAATGGCTTGCATCTCACTGTATGGAGGACATTGACGCTGATTTTGCGAAAAATGTAAAAAAAGGCGATATTATGGTTGCAAAAGCAAATTTCGGTTGCGGTTCTTCAAGAGAGCACGCTCCTATTGCTATCAAGGCAAGTGGTGTTTCCTGCGTTATTGCCTCAACCTTTGCAAGAATTTTCTACAGAAACGCAATCAATATCGGTCTTGCTATACTTGAATGTAACGAGGCTGCCGAGGAAATCAACAACGGCGACGAAGTTGAGGTTGATTTTGACAGTGGCTTGATTACAAACCTTACAAGCGGTAAGACATATCAAGCACAACCGTTTCCGCCATTTATTCAAAATATTATCAAAAACGGCGGCTTAATGAATTCTATTAACTAAGGAACCTTTTCTGATATGGATGATTTTATAATTGACGAATACACCGTCAAGGCCGTTTGGAAAAACCGAGGTCAGTATTGGCTTTCTACCAAAACCGGAAAGCTTACAAATTCCGATGATTTTACAGACCTGAACATTCCGGACAATATAACTTATAGTCAATTCTTGGTAAATATGGGTTATATTCCTTATGTCAGCGTTAGTGAAAACGAGGTTATTCACGCCTATATTCCGACGCTTAAGAATAAAAAGCTTGCTCAGGCATTGTCGGGTATTGATGACGACAGTATTTGCGAAAGCTTTTGGAAATATCTTAATGCTTATGAAGAAATTTCAAAAAGCTACGGTAGCTTTGAAAAAGACTATGTTGAGCAAAAAATTGTTGCATGGTGCGTTGAA